>WGAU01000183.1 GCA_015494645.1 Aquificota bacterium | reverse complement strand
CTCCAGATGATTTTATCCCCTTGGCCGAAGAGGTGGGTCTGATTTTGCCCATAGGCGATGTGGTCTTGGAGATGGTGGTAGATCAGATGAAAAGGTGGAGGGATAAAGGTCTTAATTTGAGGGTAGCGGTTAATGTTTCTCAGAAGGAGCTTCATGGGCAGAATTTTGTTAGCAGGTTTGACTGGGTGCTGAAGGAGGTTCCTCCGGAACTTTTGGAGCTTGAAATTACTGAGACGGCGGCTTTTGAGGACAAGGAGGCGGTTTCATCCATTGTAGCGGAACTGAAAAAGAGAGGCTTGAGCATTTCATTGGATGATTTTGGAACGGGCTACTCATCCCTTGAAGCTCTGGTAAACCTTCCTGTGGATAAGTTTAAGATAGACAAGACTTTTGTTATCAATATGTTCAAAGATGACAAAAGCGCTAAGGTGGTAAAAACGGTTTTGCAGATGGGAGAGGCTTTAGGCGTCAAGGTGGTTGCGGAAGGGGTGGAAACAAAGGAGCACTTTGAAACCCTGAAAGAATGGGGTTGCCACGAGTTTCAGGGTTACTACTTTTCTAAGCCTCTTCCCGCTCAGGAGTTTGAGAGGTTCGTAGCTTCGGCAGGTTCATAGATATTTAACGAAGATGTGAAGGTCCAAAGGGTTTCCTTTATGGTCAGTGGCTATGTTCTTTATTACTGCCTGTTCTTCAAATTGGGCTTTTCTTAAGGTTTGAAGTGCCGCCTTTTGGGGGGATACGACTTCTGCAATGATGGCCCGCATTCCCCTATCTTTTGCTAAGTTGATAAGCTCTTCCACAATGGCTTTGCCCAGCCCTTTTCCCCTGCACCATGCGCAGATGGAAACCCTTATCTTTCCCACATCTCTTGACCATCCGTGAGGTCTGAAGTGCAGGCTTCCAACTCCTATGATACTCCCATCGGGTGCTTCTGCCACTATTGGTATGACTCTGTTGTGGTCAATGTTTTCACACCAAGATTTCACGAGATAGTAGTCCCTAACGTTGTCTTTAAACAGAAGCAGGTCTTCTTCTTTGATTCTCTTCAAGAAAAACTGATATAAATTATCCACATCCTTAGGCTCAAGAAATCTTAGGGTTACCTCGCTCCCGTCAAGCAGCTTAACCTGTTTGTTCATAGTAAACAGGCTACACTTATGAGTGATGTTTTTCAACTGTCAAAACATTTTTGTGAAAATTTGCATTTTCTCTATTGACCTGTGGGTTTAGCCGTGCTAAAAAGCCCACACCACTGGCGGAGGGGAAGGATGCCTTTGCAGGATGCTTATTGGCCCCTGATACTGGTGGCTTTGCTGGCCTTTGGTTTTGGTGCTGTGTCGGTTCTTTTGTCTTCCCTGCTTGGCCCTAAAAAGCCCGATCCTATCAAGTGTTCTCCCTATGAGTGTGGTGTGGAGCCTGTGGGGAATGCGAGAAGGAAGTTTTTCGTCCACTACTATGTGATTGCTATGCTCTTTCTTATCTTTGATATTGAGGTTGTTTTTACCTACCCTTGGGCTGTGAGCTTCAAGTCCATGGGCCTTTGGGGATACATAGAGATGGTGGTGTTTATTGTGATCTTTTTGCTGATTTACGTTTATGTTCTTGGTAGAGGGGCGCTGGAATGGGAGTAAAGAGAGAGCCTGTGAAGGAGATAGAGATTGTAGTGCCAGCTCCTAAGGAAGAGGAGATCACAGAGGAGGAGCTTTCCCTTATTGAAGGGAATGTTCTGATCACAAATCTCAACAAGCTGGTAAATTGGGCTCGTAAGTGGTCCATCTGGCCCTGTACCTTTGGTCTTGCCTGTTGCGCTATAGAAATGATGGCTACAGCCGCATCCCGTTTTGACATGGCGAGATTTGGTGCAGAGGTTTTTAGGGCTTCTCCCAGACAGGCGGATCTTCTGATAGTGGCAGGGACCCTCACCAAGAAAATGGCTCCTGTGGTGAAAAAGGTTTACGATCAGATGCCTGAACCTAAATGGGTTATTGCCATGGGTGCCTGTGCTGTGGGGGGAGGTATATACGACAGCTATGCGGTGGTTCAGGGAGTGGATAGATTGATCCCCGTTGACATTTACATCCCCGGTTGTCCCCCGAGGCCCGAGGCGCTGCTTCAGGCCATACTGATGCTTCAGAAGAAGATAGAGCAGGAAGATTTCAAAAACAAAATTTAGGACAGGGGCAAGATGAAGGCGGTTGATGGATTGAAGAGGGCTTTTCAAGATGCCGTTCAGGGAGTGAGCGAGTTTAGAGGGGAAACCACGGTAGTGATTGTACCTGAGGTATTGAGGGAGGTTTGCCTCTACCTAAGGGACAAAGAGGGTTACGATTTCCTGGTGGATCTGTGCGGTGTGGACAATGGCACGGACAGGACTCCTCGTTACAGCGTGGTTTACCTCTTGAGGAATATGGAAACAAAGGATCAGCTTCGTCTAAAGGTGTTTACCGATGGAACGGTGGACACTGTATCTGATATATGGCCCACCGCCAACTGGCACGAGAGAGAAGCTTACGATATGTTTGGTATAGACTTTAAGGGCCATCCGGAACTGGAGCGGCTCTATCTGCCTGAGGACTTTGAGGGACATCCTCTCCGCAAAGATTATCCCCTCAGGGGATTGAACCCCGATAGGGATATGTACGAGGGGGGAGTCAAGACCAAGGTAGCCCCTTCAAAGCCTAACACCATGATTTTAAACATGGGTCCGCAACATCCTTCAACCCACGGCGTTCTGAGAATGCTTTTGGAACTTGAGGGGGAGACGATAGTGAACGCATGGCCCATAGTGGGCTATCTCCATAGAGGAACGGAGAAATTAGCGGAGTACAAAACCTATCATCAGGTTTTGCCCTTGACGGACAGGCTTGATTATTTAGCGCCTCCTTCCAACAACCTGGCGTACATTCTGGCTGTTGAAAAGCTTTTGGGCATTGAGCCTCCCCCCAGAGGCAAGTTCATCAGGATCATAATGGTGGAGCTTGCAAGGATAGCAAGCCACCTTATATGGTTGGGCACCCATGCCATGGACATAGGTGCTGCGACTGTCTTCCTCTACGCCTTCAGGGAAAGGGAGAAGATATACGATCTCTGGGAGATGGTGGCAGGTGCCAGATTCCACCAGAGCTACTTTAGGATAGGCGGGGTAAGGGAAGATCTGCCAGAGGACTTTATCCCTGCACTCAAGAAGTTTTTGGACGAGTTTCCCAAGGCTTTAGATGAGTGTGACAATCTTCTTACCAACAACAAGATATGGAGGGTGAGGACCGAAGGAGTTGCTGTTCTGTCCAAGGAAGATGCTATCAGATACGGAGCTACGGGTCCTGTGCTTAGAGGATCCGGTGTTAACTGGGATCTCAGAAAGGCTTATCCCTATGCGGGCTACGATGAGTTTACCTTCCACGTTCCTGTGGGGGAGAGGGGAGATACCTTTGACAGGTATCTGGTGCGCATGGAGGAGATGAGGCAGAGCCGTGAGATTCTCATGCAGGCGGTGGCAAGGCTTCCCGATGGTCCCATCAACACAGAACCGGGCAAGTACAACTTTCCGCCTCCTGAGGAGGTTAAGGGGGACAAGGCCAACATAGAAGCCCTTATCCATCAGTTTAAGTTAGTTATAGAAGGGGTCAGGCCGCCCAAGGGAGAGGTCTATCAGGCAGTGGAAGCTCCTAAAGGCGAGCTGGGCTTTTACATCATCAGCGATGGAGAGCCAAGGCCTTACAGGTTGCGTATAAGATCGCCCTCTCTGATAAATCTTCAGGCTTTGCCCATTATGATAAAGGGACTGAAGGTTGCGGATGTTGTAACCGCCATTGGAAGCATAGACATTGTCTTGGGTGAGGTGGACAAGTGAAGGCGGTTGTTGACAGGAGTTTTGTGAGCGAGGCTACTTGGCAGAAGATAGAGTACTTAATGGACAGGTATCCTGATGCAAGATCAGCGTTGCTGCAGGTTCTTCACGCGGTTCAGGACGAGAAAGGCTATCTGGACATGGAAGCTATAAAGTGGATTGCCAAACTCTTTGACCTGCCTCCCGCGGAGGTTTATTCTGTTGCCAGTTTTTACACCATGTATAACCTAAAGAGGGTTGGAAAGTATCTGATACAGGTGTGCACCAACATATCGTGCATGATAAACGGTGCCGAGGACATAGTTAAGCACATAGAGAGAAAGCTTGGGATAAAGGTGGGCGAGACAACTCCCGATGGTAAGTTCACCTTAATAACCGTAGAGTGCCTTGGTTCCTGCGGGAAGGCTCCTGCCATGATGATAAACAAGGACTACTACGAGAACCTTACACCGGAGAAGGTGGATTCCATTTTGGACAGCTTGAAGTGAGGTGGCTTAATGGGCGAGTATAAACTGCTTTTGGCCAATGTGGAGAAGCCCGATTCAGAAAAGCTTGAGGTTTACAGGGCATCCGGTGGTTATGAACGTCTGAGGAAGGCCCTTTTTGAAATGAAGCCCGAGGAAATAGTTGAGGAGGTGAAGAAGTCTGGGCTGAGGGGTCGCGGAGGTGCGGGTTTTCCCACAGGGGTGAAATGGGGATTTGTGCCCAAAACCGATGAGCCCAAATATCTTGTGTGCAATGCCGATGAGGGAGAGCCAGGTACCTTTAAGGACAGGGTTATTATAGAGAAAGACCCTCATCTGCTTTTGGAGGGGATAGCCATTTCCGCATACGCCATAGGTGCCCATGAGGCGTTTATATATATTAGAGGTGAGTACGAGTACGGCGCCCAGGTGTTGGAAAGGGCTATAAAAGAGGCCGAGGAAGCGGGTATCCTTGGTCCAAACGCTTTGGGTTCCGGTTACGATATAAAGATAACTGTTCACAGAGGAGCCGGAGCCTATGTCTGCGGTGAGGAAACCGCTTTGTTAAACTCCCTTGAAGGAAGAAGGGGACATCCGAGGATTAGACCTCCTTTTCCTGCTTCCAAGGGACTGTACCAGCATCCCACAGTAATCAACAACGTGGAGACCTTGGCTACTGTTCCCTTCATAGTGGAGAGGGGTGGGGATTGGTACGCTTCCTTGGGAACCGAAAAGAGCAAAGGGACAAAGCTCTTTTCCATCAGTGGTCATGTAAATAGACCTGGAGTTTACGAGCTTGAGCTTGGTACTCCTTTTAAAGAGCTCATCTACGATATAGCCGGAGGAATCAGAGACGGTAGAAAGCTCAAAGCAGTGATCCCTGGTGGTTCCTCCACGCCCATGCTGAAGGCGGAGGAGATAGAGGGGGTTCTTTTAGACTACGAGTCTCTTCAAGCGGCCGGTTCAATGCTCGGTTCCGGTGCGGTAATTGTTATGGATGAGACTACATGCATAGTGAAGGCGGTTTACAGAATGGCGAAGTTCTACGCTCATGAGTCCTGTGGACAGTGCACTCCTTGCAGGGAGGGGACCCGTTGGATGGTTCAGATCCTGACCCGCATAGTTAACGGACAGGGCAGAATGGAGGATTTAGATATCCTTCTGGACATGAAAGATATAATGGGAGGTAACTGCCTCTGTCCCTTGGGGGATGCTGCTTTAGGTCCCCTTATCAGTGGAATAACCAAGTTCAGAGATGAATTTGAAGCCCATATCATGACAGGAAGATGCCCGTTGGGAGGTTAACAGTTGAGCACGGTTAAGGTGACCATAGATGGTATAACCGTTGAGGTATCTCCCGATGCCACCATATTGCAGGCTGCTGCCAAGGCGGGGGTGGATATACCCTACTTCTGTTACCATCCTTTCCTGAAGCCTGCAGGTTTGTGCCGTATGTGTCTGGTTGAGGTGGAGGGGATGCCCAAGCTGGCGCCTGCGTGTGTTACTCAGGTAAGGGATGGCATGGTGGTGAAGACAAACACGGAAAGGGTAAAGAAAGCAAGGGAAGGTATTATAGAGTTTCAACTGTTGCACCATCCCTTAGATTGTCCCATATGCGATCAGGCGGGTGAATGCTACCTTCAGGATATTACCTTTAGGTACGGTAAGGCAACCAGTCGTTTTGCAGACGAGAAGGAGCTTTATCCTACTAAGTTTTATGGTCCTCTCATCGTTCACGAGCAGTCCCGGTGCATTCTCTGTAAACGTTGTGTGAGATTTTCCACAGAGGTAGCAGGGGGCACCGAGTGGAATGTGTACTGGAGGGCAGCCCATTCTATAATTGGCGCCTACGATACAGATACTGTGGCCAATTACTTTACCGCCAATCTCGTGGAGATCTGTCCTGTAGGTGCCATTACTTCAAGACTCTACCGCTATAAGACAAGGATCTGGAAACTGGATTTCACAAGAAGCGTATGCGATCACTGCGAAATAGGATGTTCTCTTGATTTAGGAGTGAGGGAAAATCAGCTTTTTAAGATTAAGCACAATATCATGGATCCCACGCCGTGGCTTTGCGATAAAGGTTACTATGCTTTTGACTATGTCAACCATGCGGAGAGAATCCTCTTCCCGCTGAAGAGGAATGAAAAGAAAATGGTTTCTGTGTCCTCTGAGGATGTTTCCGACCAGATAGCTAAGGCACTTGAGGGCTATAAAGAAGGAGAAGTGGCTTTGATTGTTTCTCCCCACATTGTGCTTGAAGATGCTGCGGCGGTTAAGAGCTTTGCCGATGCTTTGAAGGCGAAAGTTGATTACAGGGTTTACGGCGAGGATTATCTGCCCCTTAAAACGGGGGTTAGCGATATATCCGATGTTGAGGGATCTAAAAACATTTTGATCCTCTGCGGGGATGTGGCGGTCAGCCATCCCGTTTTGGCCCTTTCTGTACTAAAAGCGAAGTTCTCTGGGGCCAATGTGGCGGTGATATCTGCCAACGATACCTACCTCGGTGAGAGGAGTAATGTTTTTGCCTTGGTGCCCGCTTCCAAGGAGGAGGCAATTGCAAAGGATCTGCTGGAGGGCAGGCTTAACGATGCTCTTAAGCAGGCCCTTTCTGAAAGCGAGTTAGAGACGCTTCGGTCTATGTTGCAGTCTGAGGATTTGATGGTGATTCTTGGGGTGAGGGCATCTTCTGCTTTGAGAAGCCTTGCGTACAAGATATCTTCCGATAAGGGCTGGAAGCTTTTGGCCTTGGATAGGGGAAGCAACCCCAAAGGGCTGTTCGCCATGGGTCTTTACTCGGATGGAGTTGGTGGTATCCTGAAAGGCGTTGTTGATGGTAAGGTAAAGGCTCTATTGGTGTTCGGCGTGGATCTCTTTGAGACTTACCCTGATGCAGCCTTGGTAAAAGAGGCGTTGTCCTCTGTGGAGTTTCTTGTGGTGGGTGATCTGTTCTTCCACGAGACGGCGGCTTATGCCGACTACTTCCTTCCCTTGGTGAGCTTTGCCGAGGATTCTGGTACTGTAGTGAATCTTTTCTGGAGCAAAAGGCGCAGAAGAAGGGCCATGGAGCCAAAGGGGGAGAGCACATCTCTGAGGAAATGGTTGGCCTCTATTGCTGATAGGCTTGGGGTTAATGTTACCACGGAGGTAGAGGGCTTGGATCTTTCTTCTGTGGAGGTGAAGCTGACCGAAGGGAAAGTGGAGCAGGTAGATGGTAAATTCGTTGCCGTTGTGGAGCCTCCCTTCTACAGATCAGCCAAATATGCTGGTTGGTGTTCCAATTTTTCCGAGGCTTCAGCGGAACCTAAGGTGGTGTTGTCCATTGAGGATGCCAAGGCCTTGGGTGTTAAAGAGGGAGATAAGGTGGTGGTTGAGAACAGCAGGGGACGCTTTGAGTTTAGAGTGAAGCTTAGGGAAGGACAGCCTGCTTCAAGTGTAGTTCTTGATTGTGGTTACGATAGGTTTCCTGTGAATCTTCTGCTGACCGGTTCTTGGAAGGTAGCTGTGGACCTAAAAAAGGCTTGAGGTGAAGTAATGGTGATGTGGATAGCGGTCACGGTGGTCAAGCTTCTCATCTATTTCGCCATTTTGATGCTTTTTGTGGCTTACGGAACCTTAGCCGAGAGAAAGGTGGCGGGGCATATTCAGGATCGTTTGGGACCTTACCACTGTGGTCCTCATGGTGTTCTGCAGCCTCTTGCGGATGGTTTGAAACTTTTCTTCAAAGAGGATATAGTGGCTTCTGAAGCAGATAAGTTCCTGTATTTTTTGGCTCCTGCCCTTGCGGTGGTTCCACCCCTTTTGGTTCTGGGAATAATTCCTATAGGGGAGTCTATTACAATAGCGGGTAAGACTATACCTTTGCCCATAGCCAACATAAATGTGGCTGTTCTTTACTTCTTGGGTGTCACGTCCCTTTCTGTTTACGCCATAATGCTTGGGGGATGGTCGGGCAACTCCAAGTATCCTTTGTTGGGGGGCTTGAGGTCGGCGGCTCAGTTTATCAGCTACGAGCTTGTTCTGGGACTGTCTATAATCGGAGTAGTTATGCTGGTGGGATCCTTTAATCTCGTTGATATAGTGAAGTACCAGAAGGATATGTGGCTCTTCATAAAACAGCCTGTGGCCTTTGTTGCTTACATGGTAGCTGCCATAGCCGAGTTGAACAGGGCGCCTTTTGATCTTCCAGAAGCGGAGTCAGAGCTTGTGGGTGGTTATCATACCGAGTACAGCAGTATGAAGTTTGCCCTGTTCTTCTTGGGAGAGTATGCCAATATGGTGGTTTCCTCTGCTATTGCTACGGCTCTTTTCTTGGGCGGCTGGTACGCTCCGTGTAGCTTCCTGTCATTTATTCCCGGTCCTGTGTGGTTCTTGCTGAAGACCTTTGCTCTGTTCTTCTTTATGCTATGGATCAGATGGACCTATCCGAGGTTAAGGTATGATCAGCTCATGGGAATGTGCTGGAAGTACCTTATCCCCATAACTTTGTTCAACATCCTGGGTACAGGACTTGTGGTTATACTGAAGGCTGGAGGAGTGTAGAATGGTAGGACCTCTTCTTAAAGGATTGAAGATAACCTTCTCCCATCTTTTCAAGCCAGCGTTTACGGTAAAATATCCGTACGAGAAGATAGAGGTTGCCCCCAGATGGAGGGGGAAGCATGTCCTCAGGGTTGACGAGGAGGGAAGGGAGAAGTGTTGTTACTGTGGTTTGTGTGAGGCGGTTTGTCCAGCTAATGCCATAAGGATCTACGGTGAAGAGGCTCCTTTGGAGAAGTCCGATGTTGGGAAGATAGCTGTTATTTATGAAATAGACTACAGACGCTGCATCTTCTGTGGATACTGCGAAGAAGCGTGTCCAAGAGGTGCCATTGAGCTTACAACCTTTTACGAACTTGCCGAGCCCGAAAGGGAAAAGCTTTTGCAAACCAAAGAGACCCTGTTGGAGAAGAGGTAAGAAATGGGAAGCGTTGGATTGATAGTTACCGCTTTTTTGGGGCTTTTGATAATTGTTAGCGCTTTGGCTGTGGTCTTTTTGAAAAATCCTGTGCACTCGGCCATGGCCTTTTTAGCCAATCTGTGTGTAACAGCGGTACTTTACCTTGCTGTTATGTCTGCTCCGTTTATAGCAGCGGTGCAGGTGATCGTTTATATGGGAGCGATATTGGTCTTCATACTCTTTGTGATCATGCTTGTGGACATGAATAGAGGAGAGTCCACAGAGCGCTTGCTGTCTCCCAGACTATTCATGGGGTTGGCTGCAGTGGTGCTCTTTGTAGTGCAGATGCTGGCTTTGAATTACTTTATTAGGGGTACGGTTCCCCTT
>WGAU01000182.1 GCA_015494645.1 Aquificota bacterium | reverse complement strand
CCCAACGAAGGATCAAACTTCACATCAACACCCTGAATTACTCCCCTGAGTATCCCATCGCTTACCTGATCAGATCCGATGAAGGTTAGATTATGGGCATCATAAACTTTGACATCAAGCTGGCTATTCTCAGCTTCCTGTATTACTTTCAAGCTAAGAGCCTTCATAAGGTTTTCATCTCCGCTGAAGGTCAGCTCACCAGCCGCCCCTGTCAATGGGCTCCTTATAATGATAGTCCCTTCCATTGAGGCCTCACCACCAGAAGTGGAAACATTTCCAAGATAGCTGCTGAGGAACTCGGCTATGTGCTCATTGACGGCCGAATTTGTAGTTCCGAGACCTAAGCCATTTATTATGGCCTTTTTAATTTTATCCGCTACTTCTCCTATTGTGTCGTTGCCGTCAAGGTAGATGTCGTAACTGTTGGCACCGTTCCATATGGTCAGCTTTTGAGGCGTGGATAGTATGAAGTTTCCATCAGCATCATAGAATCTTGCTATATCCTTTAGTCTGGTGCTGGCTATGGCAACATCTCCTCCGCCCAGAACTTTAAATTTAGGATCATCGCCACTGTTTTCTATCCTACCATTTGCTTGGGCTCCTTCTGTCCAGTTTACCTTAAATGTACCAATGTTTATGTCACCATCATCATCAACAGATACGAAGGTTACTTCGGTGACTCCTGTGGAAACCTCATCTGCCACATCCCATATAGGAGACAAGGGAGTAGTCCCATCAGAATTTGCAACCCTTATACCTCCATCGGTTCCCACAGTACTGTTAGTGAACTGCACAATTGCCACATCTCCATATGTGAGGCTTGCATTGGTGGAAAAGTCTATTGTACCAAAACCGTTAATCTTCAAAGCTCCGTTACTATCAAGAGTTGCTGTTGTCCAATCACTTGTTCCAGCGCTCTGAGTTACAGTCTGATACATTACGCTCACACCATTGGAAGCCTTATCCGTTGAAAGCACTTTAATAATAACATAGCCAGATGTACCGCTGTTTGTAGCCTTTACAGAAGTACCGGCTATGGTCCAACCATCGCCTTGGATGTACGCGTCTGTAACAGAACCAGATACATCTCGTGTATATCCAGCAGAATAAAGATCAAGCTTATAATCACCCCTAGGTAAGGCATAAGGATCAGAAAGGGAGTCAACCTGAGCAGAACTACCTGGTTTTACTAAACCTATTGAGAGCAACCCCTCCTTAATGGTGAATATATCAGACTCCATTATCTGGTTCTTTCCGGGAGTGGCCTTGAGTTCAATTTTGTAGCTTCCTTCAACAACATTACCCCTTATAATAGCTTCCATCTTATTGGGACTGTCGGTGCTCCAGAGAGCCGCAGCATCTCCATTCAAGAGTTTCTTAGTGTTAAATTCAGTAGCTCTGGAAATCCTGTCAATCTCCTGCTTGAGTTGCTGGATCTCTTTCTGGATCTCAACTCTGTCAGTGGCAGTAAGGGTTTCGTTAGATGCCTGCACAGCAAGCTCTCTCATTCTCTGTAGGATACCGTGAACTTCCTTCAGAGCACCCTCAGCAGTCTGCAAGAGAGAAATTCCGTCCTGAGCGTTCAGGCTTGCTCTGTGCAGACCTCTGATCTGGGATCTCATCTTTTCACTGATAGCAAGACCGGATGCATCGTCAGCGGCTGTGGTGATCCTCAAGCCAGAAGCAAGCTTCCTGAGAGAAAGCTGGAGTGAATCCTGAGTCTTACTCAACTGAATGTGAGCGTTAATAGCTGCAATGTTTGTGTTGACATAAATTCCTGCCATGGCTCAACCTCCTTGTTGAGTTTTTTTGGGACTTCCCTGTCCCATTAACTTAGATCGTCAAACATCTCTGGGGCTTAACCCCCCATGCTGCAAATTTTTCTTTTAAGCTATCACCTCCCTTCCCTATGATGTTTTTAGGTTCCTACTTCAGGTTTGTAGATAATATTATCGTTTAAACGAAGGGAAACTTTACAGCGGTTTAAGAGATTATTCCACCTGCTACAACAGCGTCATCCATATAAAGACAGGCTACCTGTCCTGGTGTTACAGCCCTCTGGGGAATGTCAAACACCACCTTTCCATCTGGGTACAGCACCGCATCGGCAGGAATGTGTTGCTGTCTTATTTTTGCTTTCACCTTCAAAGGAACTGAAACTTCATGGAACCAGTTCATGCTTTCAAGGCGCATTTGAGAGGAGTAAAGGTCTTTTTCGCTCCCGAGCACAACCAGGTTCTCGTCAGGTATTATTTTCACAACGTATAAAGGCCTGCCCACCGATACTCCCAAGCCCCTTCTCTGACCTATGGTGTAAAGAAAGAAGCCTTTGTGCTCCCCCAATAATTTGCCGGTTGTGTCAACGAATTTGCCGGGACAAGGGCCCACTTTCTCCAGCATAAATTCACGGTAGCTTTTGCCTTTAAGAAAGCATATCTCCTGACTCTCTTTTGAGGTTATGCCAATGGAATGCATAAGTTCCTTCACATTAGCTTTCTTATCATTGCACAAAGGAAAAAGCACGTTCTCAAAATTTTCCTTGGGGACAAGGGAAAGGAAGTAGCTCTGATCCTTTTTGGCATCAAGTGCCTTGCACAGTAAGCCTTCTTTTAGACAAGCGTAGTGGCCCGTGGCAAAGAGATCCGCTCCTATTTTCAAGCACTCTTCCTCTAACAAGCCAAACTTTATTCTTTTGTTGCATATGGCACACGGGTTAGGGGTTTTGCCGGAAAGATATTGGTCAATAAAGTATTTTACAACCTGTTCTTCAAACTGCTCTTTTAGCCTTACAATCTTTAAAGGCACCCCCGCCTTGAAGGCGGCAAACTTTGCCCTGTCCAGCGATTCGTAACCCAGTCCTATGTCCATATAGACCGCAACTACGTTGAATCCCTGGGATAGTAGCTTGAATAGGGCAAAGGAGGAATCCACGCCTCCGCTGAGGGCAACAAAGACCGTTTTCAATGTCCTTTGATGACCCCTTTTTCTTTCAGAATCTCTTCAACTTTTAGAGCCACCTTAAGCGACTTCAGTTCATCTTCCACGCTGACGATTCTTTTGGAGTTTCCCATGGCAAGATCTATGAAATGCATGAGCTCCAGCTTGAGGGGATTCCCCTTATGGACGAAAACCTGCTCAATTATGGAGCTTTGCTTGTATCTCAACTGGTCTTTAAGACGCACCGCTTCCGAGTAAGCCTGACGGTGGATGTGTATGTCCTGTTCCGTGAAGTTCAAGAAAACGTAAAAATCCTTTTCAGAAACGGCCATGGTTCTAATCTTGTGCTGGGTAACCCTGCTGGCAGTAAGGGTTGCCACACATCCGCTTGCAAATTTGAGCTGAACGTTGGCAACATCGCACATGTCAGAGTAGTAGGAAAGCCCAACGGCGTCTATGTCCACAACCTCGGACCTCGCAAGCCTTAAAACTATGTCTATGTCGTGAATCATGAGGTCAAGAACCACGCTGTCCTTAGCCACCCTTGGGGAAAAAGGGCCTAATCTTCTGGATTCTATGAGCAGAGGCTCCTGCACTATATTCATCAATTCTTGCACCGCACCGTTGAAGCGCTCCACATGTCCAACGCAGAGCACCACTCCATTCTCTTCAGCCACACGAAACATTTCCCGGGCCTCTTCCAGCGAATAAGCAATAGGTTTTTCCACAAGAACATGAACGCCCCTTTTCATGGCCTCAATAGCAATGGGATGGTGAAGGGCCGTGGGCACAGCGATGCTTACCACATCAACCTTGTCCAGAAGCCTCCTATAATCTGTGTAGCCGGGGACTTCGTATCTTTCGCTTATGACCCGAAGGCGCTCGGCGTTAACATCCGCAACCCCCACAAGATCAACGTAGTGTATTTCCGTGTAGGCCCCGCAGTGGTATTCCCCCATTCTGCCTACGCCAATTACTCCTGCCCTAACCCTCTTTTGCAAAGGCTGCCACTCCCCTCTTGCTGTTTTTTACAAAGTCCAAAAATCTCTTTACTTCCTCAGAGCTAAACTCCTTGGAGATCAGATCCAGAGCGTGCTTTCTGTTTAATCCTTTGCGGAAGTATATGTCAAAGGTCTTTTTTATCTCAAGCCTTCTATCGGGCGGTATGCCTGCCCTTCTCATTCCCACTACATTTAGCCCAACGATTTTGGCAGGCCTTCCCGCAGCTACTGTATAGGGAGGGACGTCCTGTCCCGGAAAGGAACCTCCAGAGACAAAGGCCAAATAGCCTATGCGCACAAACTGATGGATGCCCACATGTCCGGAAATGACGGCTCTGTCTTCTATCTCTACGAACCCTGATATACCGGCGTAGTTGGTTATTATGACATGGTTGCCTATCTTGCAGTCGTGGGCAATGTGAGAGTACGCCATGATGAAGCAGTTGTTGCCAACCTTGGTAGCCTGTCCCTCTTGAGATGCCCTGTGTATGGAAACGTACTCCCTAATAACGTTTCCCGAACCTATCTCTAAATATGTAGGCTGGCCCCTGTAGCTAACATCCTGAGGATCAGCTCCAATTACGGCGAAAGGACCGATGTAGTTGTTCTCTCCTATTCTGACGTTGCCAAAAACAACCGCATGGGCATCTATGAAAGTATCCCTGCCAATAACAGCACCATCTTTGACAACTGCATAAGGAGCAACCTCAACTCCGTCATCCAGCTCGGCCTTTGGAGAAACCAAGGCCGTGGGATGGATCTTGACCATAATCTAATCCTTAGCAGCCTGATTGGCGGCCACGGTTACTGGATCCCAAACAGGAGAGTAGGGAGGCGCATAGGCAAGGTCTACATTCTTGAGGTCCTCAACGGTGCCCCTCATGCATATTACAGCGGAAATAACATCTATTCTTTTAACGGCGGTGTAGAGACCTACTATCTGGCCTCCTAAAAGGCGACCTGTCCTCTCTTCCCACAAAAGTTTTACCTTTATGGTGCCGCTTCCAGGATAGTAGTGGGCCTTGTCCTTAGCTTTTATCACCACTTTTTTGTAAGAGATACCCCTCCTTTCAAGCTCCCTCTCGTTAAATCCTGTTTTGGCAACCCCAAGGTCAAAGAGCTTTGAGATAGTGGAGCCAGCTATCTTGGGCATAACGGCATTGCCCCCTGCCACATTGGTGCCCGCTACTCTTCCGTGTCTGTTGGCCAAACTTCCCAACGGAAGATATACGGGAGAACCATCCACGGCGCTGTAGGAATGGGCACAGTCACCAGCGGCATAGACCCCCTCAAAAGAGGTCTGCATCCTTTCATCAACCTTTATGGAATCGTTAACGGAAAGCTCAAGGCCTGCATCCTTTGCAAGCTGGGAGTTGGGAACCACCCCCAATGCCACCACAAGCATATCCGCGTCAATTACCTCTCCAGACTTTGTCTTAATAGCTTTGATGCGATGATCCCCCTGCACCTCTTCTATATCGTCCCTCCAGATACGCTTCACACCTCTACTGTCCAAAAGAGAAGGGATACCATCAGCTATGTCTTGATCCAAGCTTACCGGCATGAATGATGCAATACTCGTTACATTAAAGCCCTTTTCTACAAAGGCTTCCACAAGTTCCATGGCTATAAAACCACTTCCTCTAACCACCACATTCTTTACATTGTTCTCTTTTAAGTAGTTTTCTATCTTCAAAAGGTCAGGATAGCCCTTCAGGTAAAAAACCCCTTCAAGCTGGGCACCAGGCACATTCAGCTTCCTTGGAGTTGCCCCTGTTGCCAAAACCAATCTATCAAAGGAAAACCACTCTCCCTTGCCGCTGGAATCCTCGGCGTAGAGCTTTCCTTCTTTAAGATCTATCTGATTAACGGTCCAACCTACCTTTACCTTGATGCCGGTCTTTTCAAAGTCTTCTGGTCTTCTAACTATGAGATGCTCTGCCTCAGGAACATAGCCTGCGAGATAGTAAGGCATCCCGCAGGCACCAACAGAAACGTAGCCAGAAGCTTCAAATATGATAATATCCGCATCCTTTGCGGTTCTTTTTGCTTTCGCAGCAGCCGATGTGCCGGCAGCTATTCCACCAACTACAGCTATCTTCATACCTACAACACCTCCTCCACCGCTCTGACTAAATCATCCACGGAAAGCCCCTCCACCTTATAAAGCTCATCAGGCCTTCCAGATGGAGCGTATCTTCTCACTCCAAGCTTAACTAAACGGGTAAACACTCCCCTCTCCACAAGACTGTTTGCAATGATAGAACCCAGCCCAGTGTGTATGTTGTGATCCTCATAAACAACTATTGGTCCCTCTTTACCCCAGCGTTCAAGGGCATTAACATCTGGATCAAGCACCGAGGGTACATTAACCACCCTAACATCTATTCCCTTTTCCCTCAGGATCTCCCATGCCCTGATAGCCCTGTGAAGCATGTTGCCGTAAGAAAGGATAGTTGCTCTATCGCCATCCCTTACCACGTCCATTTCGCCGTAAACGAAGGTGTAATCCCCACCAAAGATGGGCTTGCCATGTTCATCGGTAATGATAGGCTGAGATTCCCTGCCCATCCCCACAGCAAAGTTGCCGTATTCGGAAAAGATATACCTTATGACCCTGTCCATCTGGTTGGCATCAGCAGGAATGATGAGCTTGTACCCGTAAAGGTTTCTTATAAGACCGATATAATCTATACAGTGATGGGTCTTACCATCCTGGCCAACATCAAGTCCCAAATGGGTTAAAATGAGCTTCAAATTAGTGCAGTTTATGTCATTCAATCGGTGCTGGTTGTAAGTCTCATCTATGCCAAAAACCCCAAAATCTGCAAATACTGAAATCACCCCGCAGATGGATGCGGCACCTGCAACGGTGGCTGTGTTGTGTTCTTGCACACCCATTTGGAAGAAGTAATCGGGAAGCTCTCTGGCAAACTTGCCGGTCCTGACAGAATCCATCAAATCACAGTCAAAGACTATTATGGGAGTTTTCCCTCCCTTGCCGCAGTTTCTCCTACCCAAGTCCAAAAGGGCATTTCCAAAGGCGCTCCGATTGTCAATCTTATCGCCGGGATTGTACGTAACAGACTCTCCCAAATCCACGCTCACAGCATATCTTCTGCAAGAGTCGGTTTTGCCTTTTATACACATAGCGTCCCTTATCTTCATAAGGGAAGAACGGTCGTTCTCTATGGAAAGTTCCTCAAAGGCCCTTTTCATCTCATCTTCTCTAAGGGCCCTACCGTGGTACTGTTCATCGTCTTCCATAAAAGAGACACCTTTACCCATTATAGTTTTGGCGATTACAGCGTAAGGAGCAGATGTATCTTCAACAGTCTGCTTTATGGCGCTGTAAAGGGCCTTGTAATCGTGCCCGTCAACCTCCAACACCTTCCAACCATCCGCCTCGTAATTGGCCCTTATATCCATGGGCATAACATCCATGAAATTGCCGCTTATCTGCTTGTTGTTGTAGTCTATAACAACGGTAATATTGGATAGCTTGAACTTATTGGCAAACTTTCTCGCTTCGGAAACCTGACCTTTTACCTGCTCTGCATCGGACATAAGGACAAAGGTGTGGTAATCGAGTCCCCTAACCTTAGCAGCCAACGCAAATCCGCACCCCGCCGAAAGCCCCTGTCCCAAGTTACCCGTGGACCATTCAACTCCCGGTATAGCCCTCTCCACATGCCCCTCAAAGATGCTACCCGCTTTCCTGAAAGTAGCCACCGCATCTTTGACATCAAAAAAGCCAAGCCTGCCCAGAACGGCGTACACCGCCGGTGACGTGTGGCCATGGCTAACAACTATACGGTCCCTATCCTCCCGATACGGATCCTCAGGAAAGATTTTTGCATAGGAGAAGACCACCAAGTATATGTCCAGAGAAGATATGGAGCCTCCCGGATGGCCGGAACCTGCAAGACTGGTCATCTTGAGTATGTCGCCCTTGCAAAGACGGGAAAGCTCCTTCAACCTATCTACTTCAGCATCGGGAAGTGCCTGATAGGGAAACCTCTCCTTGTTCAACTTTAGATCCTCCAATGTGGATTTCCTAAAAATTACATGGCAGAATCGCTCATCTTTATAATCTCGTCAAGCTCCCTTTTCAAACTCTCAGGTATCCCAATTATGTCCACATTAAGAAAACCTCTGACAATTGTTGCAGTAGCCTCGTCCTCGTCAAGGCCCCTTGCCATGAGATACTCAATCTCCTCTTTGGCTATTTTGCCAACAGCCGCCTCATGGGACATCTCAAGATCCTTAGCCCTTCCCTCAAGCTCAGGGATGGCGTGTATAACTCCTTTGTCGGAAAGAAGCAATCCCTTGCACTCAAGATGAGCCTTTACTCCCGGTTTTTCTCCGATGAGATGACCCCTTGCTATGAGTCTGCCACCGAAAGAGACTGCCCTTGAAACCACCTCGGCCTTTGTGCCTTCAGAGCGGAGATAGACCCTTGTTCCCAAATCCATATCTGTACCCTCGGTAGAAACAAGCACGCTCTGAGCCCTTGCCGTAGCACCTTCACCGTTAAGGTATATTGTGGGATACGCCTTTATCCTCGCAGCAGGATGCAGGCAGACGTAGTCGTTTATGAATATACCTCCCTCCTCAACCACAACTCCCGTCCTTGGGAGTACTTCTACCTCTCTTCCCCACATGTGGATCATGGTAAAGTGAAGTCTTGCATTCTTCTTCACATAGAACTCACTAACACCTATGTGCTTGCCCTTACCGGGTAAGCTGGAACATCCGGTAATGACATTTAGCTCGGCACCCTCCTCCACAATTATTATGTTGTGCACGTGCTGCACATCATCCTGATCTATGAGAAGGCACGTCTGCACTGGGAACACAGGGGATGCTCCGGGAAGCACCCTTATGAAGTAGCCGTTGGAAAAGTTTCCCAAAGAGCTATCCTCAGGCAACACTCCCCACAGATACTTTTTCGCCCAATCAAACCTATCAAGAGCTTCAACCACAGGGTATATTTCTACTCCTTCCTGCTTCACCGTGCATTTCAAGACCTGTGAATCCACCTGCATGTAGGTTCCGGCTCTCTCCTTTTCTGCTGCGTCAAAGCCTACCTTTTCAAGGTTAACATCCTTCACAGACATTTTTCACACTCCTTATATCCGTATTTTTCTACTGTTCTCAAAATCTCTCTGGGATTGCCCGAACAGACAATCCTTCCGTTTATGAGCACGTAGCCCAAATCGGCGTTAACATAGTTCAGTATGTGTCCCGTGTGGGTGATAATCAAAGCACTTTTTGCGTATTCTTTTTTTACTTCCTTAAGACTTTTCCCCTCCACTGGCTCCACTTCCCGTCCAAGGATCTTGTTTATGGCTTCTCCCAAAAGTCCTATGCTTTCAAGGTCAACTCCCGATTCCGGCTCATCAAGAAGGAGCAGATCCGGGTCCATAGCCATAAGCTGAAGTATTTCAGACCTTTTCATCTCCCCGCCGGAGAAGCCATCGTTTACATCCCTTTCAAGAAAGTTCTCCATATTCACCTCTTTAGCAAGCTCGTAAGGATCAACTTCCCTTCCCCTTGCCGATGCGGCTATCTCCACTATCTGCTTGGTCTTGACGCCTTTGATCACAGGAGGTCTCTGAAAGGCCAGCCCTATTCCTAACTTTACCCTTTCGTGAACGGGCATTTCGGTTATGTCTTTGCCCTTGAAATAGATCCTTCCCGCGGTAACTCTGTATCCGGAAAAGCCCATTATGGTCATTATCAGGGTGCTTTTGCCAGATCCATTAGGACCCATTAGGGTAACAACCTTGCCCTTGGGAACCTCAAGAGACACCCCATGAAGTATCTCTCTACCAGCCACTTCTACTCTTAGACTCTCCACTTTCAGCACTTTCTTCCTCCCTCGCCTTGATTGGGTGTTAATATAGCAATGTTAGCTAAAATTGTCAATATTAAAACACCTGACCCTGTGGGTGGAGTCAACATACACAAAATCTGGCATAGACTCAAAGCATTTACCAATCTTCACCGGACACCTAACCACGTAAGGGCAACCTTCAGTTGGAACATTCTCCTTGGGAACAGAAAAAGAAACAAGCGGCCTGCCCGGAACAGGTATGGCTTCTATAAGAGCCTTTGTATAAGGGTGCTTTGGAAACCTCAAAACCTCTTCAACCCTTCCCTCCTCCACGAGAACGCCTCTGTACATGACCCCAACCCTATCTCCTATCTCCGCCACAACAGAAAAGTCATGGGTTACAAAGATCATAGAAGCCCCCCTTCTTGCAACCAAGACCTTGAGAAGATGAAGAATCTGAGACTGAACAGTAACATCCAAAGCGGTGGTAGGCTCATCGGCCAAAATCAACTCTGGATTTGCCACAACTGCCATGGCAATCACTATCCTCTGCCGCATCCCTCCCGAAAAATTGTGGGGATACTGATGATACCTGTGTTCAGGCTCGGGAATACCAAGCTCCGCTAAAAGCGCAACGACCTTTTTTTCCGCCTCCTTAGTGGAAAGGCCAAAGTGAAACCTCAAAACTTCCGCAACCTGCTCGCCCACCTTCATGGTGGGATTCAAAGCTGTCATAGGCTCCTGAAATATCATACTTATGCGACTGCCCCTAAAGCGGGACAGCTCCTTTTGAGAAAGCTCAAGCAAGTTCTTTCCATCAAAAATCACCCTTCCCGATACCTCGGCATTTGGCGGGAGGAGGCCAAGGATGGACTTCAAAAGAACGCTTTTGCCCGATCCTGATTCTCCGAGAAGGCAGTAGATCTCTCCTTCAAAAACAGAAAAGGAGACCCCTCTTAGGGCCTCCTTTGTAATTCCACCGTTGACTCTGAAAGAAATCTTTAAATCCTCAAGGGATAAAAGCAATCTACTTTTTCTTCACCAAGGACTCGCCCAGTTTCTTCCAGAACATGTAAGTTTTTTTGAGCCCAGAAGCCTCCCCTTCCTCAACGGGCTTGGCCGTGGCAGGCAGCTTTTTGATCTCTGCCTTCCTGGCAACATTCTTCTCTACTGACTTTTCCTCTGTTTCCTTGGGTGCACCCTTGGCCGGAACAAGCTTCACTACAGCAAGATTGGATCTGATGCTGGCTATGATGGAAGGAATGGGGGAAGGCCCCTTCTCTATTTCGTCCTTGAGATAGGAAAGGGACTTTTCAATAGCAGCAGCCTTGGCTGGATCCATATTGTCCTTAAGCTGGGCAAAGGCCTTCTCAACTTTAGCCAGTTCAACACCAGCAGCCTCATAGTTCCTCTCAACCATGGTGAGGGCGTATATTCTGTCAAGACCTGCCAACAACTGTAACTCAACGGCCTTCAGCTCCAGAAGCTGCTCCCTCTGGGCTATCTGAGAAGCGGTCTTTTTAAGTTCGGCCACCTCGTTCTTAACACCCATATTTGAAAGAGCGATCACAAGAGCAATAATGGCTATCACAATTCCTATCAACCCTATGATCTTTCCAGAAGAATCCTTCTGTTGCTCCACCTGCTGCCCCTGATCAACCACCCTGTTTTCCTCCATTTTCTACCTCCCACAAGCCTTTTTTGCTTAGAGATAACTGATGAATATTCAAATTGTCAACCTTGACCGTGGCAAAAAGCGTGGTAAAAGGAAGAGCCATGGATATTCTGCTGGTTGAAGGAAAGTTTGTTAAACCAGAAGATTTCACAGACAGCAAAGATTTACCTACCCCCTACTACGGCAGGATCCGGTGGGAAAAGATCCAAGCAGTATGTAAGAAGTCCTGGAAGCTGTTCAACAGGCTTCCCGCTCCACTCAAGGTTATGGTGAAGCTTATGGATCAAATGGAGTGTCTAAAGGTATGCCACAGGTACAGAACAGCCATTGTTGCCGCTGCAAAACTCGAGGCAGAAAGGGAAGCCCTCGCCTTTAAGGCTCAAAAGCCTGACCGCATATCTCCCTCCGACGGCTTCATCTTCACCCACAACGCCGTAAATTTCGTCATAGCCCAATATTTGAACATTGAGTTCTATACAGGCATAGGGATAGACCACGTGTGCTCATCGGGACTGGACATCATCGGAATTGCCGCAGATATGATGGCAAGAGGAAAAGTTGATGTGGCGATAGTAGCCGCAGTCAACAGCATGGCTTGCCCATCAAGAACCGCATACCACAGGAACCTTCAGGTGGTTAGCAAAAGTGGGGTTATCAGGCCCTTCGATGCCAACAGAGACGGAACCATATTCGCCGATGGCTTAGCCGTCGCCATGATTTGTTCTAAAGAGGTGGCAGAGAGGGAAGGGCTTTCCGCCAAGGCAAGGATAACGGGCTATTCTCAGGTGTCGGATTCTTCCCATATGTTCTCCCTCAGGGAAGACGGAGCTGGATTTGAAAAGGTGATAGAGGCAGCCTGCAAAGGAAAAGTACCATCGGTAATAAAGGCCCATGCCACAGGTACAAAGGCAAACGACAGGATAGAAGCCAAGGTTTACACAAAGCTCTTCGGTAAAAAGCCTGTGGTAACGGCGCTGAAGCCCATCTTCGGACACGGCGTGACCTCTTCGGGACTGACAGAAACCCTATATCTGATAGAAAATCTAAAGGAAGGAAAAATCCCCAAGATAGCTACCCTTGAAGAACTGGACCCCGAGTGTGCAGGAATCAATGTGGCAAAAGAAGAGGTTCCATTCACAGGGGGAACTGTTCTGTCCGTATCTGCGGGATTCGGTGGTTTTTTCAGTGCATTAACCTTAGAGGTGCTGTGATGGCAAAAAGAACCGTCAAATGTCCAAAATGCGGCTTTGAGATTGAAGTCTATAAGAACCCCGTTCCCACAGTTGATGTTATAATAGAAACCCCTGAGGGCATAGTTCTTGTTGAGAGGAGAAATCCACCTTTTGGATGGGCACTTCCAGGTGGGTTTGTGGACTACGGGGAAACCTTAGAAGAAGCAGCGGTAAGAGAAGCAAAGGAGGAGACAGGCCTTGATGTTGAACTGATGAGGCAGTTTCACGCCTACTCCCACCCCAGCAGGGACCCGAGGCAACACACTATAACGGTGGTCTTTATTGCAAAAGCAACAGGCACGCCCAAAGGTGGGGACGATGCCAAAAGGGCAGTGGCTTTTCCAAAGGACAGAATTCCCTTTGACGAATTAGCCTTTGACCATGCAGATATTATAAAGGACTACCTGTCCGGGAGATACTGATGCACATGATAAATGAGAAGTGTGGTATAGCCGCCGTTTACGGGCACAAAGAAGCAGCAAATTTGGTGTACCTTTGTCTTTACGCCTTACAGCACAGAGGTCAGGAAAGCGCCGGCATAGCTTCATGGGACGGCAAAGAGATACACATGGTCAAACGCATGGGACTCGTGGCAGACATATTCAACAAAGAAACCCTAAGGAAGCTTCCCGGCTTTGCCGCCATCGGGCACAACAGATACTCAACTACAGGGGAAAGCACCCTGAAAAACGCCCAGCCTCTGTTTGTGAACTTCAAATACGGAGAGTTAGCAATAGCCCACAACGGAAACCTTGTTAATGCCCAAAACATCAGAAACCGCCTTGAATCGGAAGGAGCCATCTTCCAATCCACCATGGACACAGAGGTGATAGTTCATCTCATTTCAAGGGCTCCTTACGACAACTTCAAAGACAGTCTGAATCACGCTCTCAGACAAATAAAGGGGGCGTTCTCATTGGTGATGTTGAGAAAGGACGAGTTAATAGCGGTAAGGGACCCGTGGGGTATAAGGCCTCTGGTACTGGGAATGCTGAAGGATTCCTATGTTATAGCCTCAGAAACATGTGCTCTGGATCTTATAGATGCCACCTATGTAAGGGATATAAAGCCAGGAGAGGTGCTATCCATAAGCTCCAAAGGGCTTGAGTCATGGTACCCATTTGAGGAGGTAAAGCAACATCACTGCATATTTGAGTACATTTACTTCGCAAGGCCTGATTCTGTAGTCTTCGGCAAAGAGGTTTACGGAATTAGATTCAACTTCGGAAGAATGTTGGCAAGAGAAAGCAGTTGTGATGCAGACACAGTTATACCTGTCCCAGATTCGGGCATTGTGGCAGCCTTGGGATACGCAAAAGAGTCTGGTCTTCCCTTTGAGCTCGGTTTGATCAGGAACCACTATGTGGGCAGAACATTCATAGAACCCAAAGACTCGGTAAGGCACTTTGGAGTTAGAGTAAAGTTGAATCCAGTCAAGGAAGTGCTTGCAGGAAAAAAGGTTGTGGTAATTGATGACTCCATAGTAAGGGGCACTACATCCATGAAGATCGTGAAGATGATAAGATCCGCCGGGGCAAGGGAAGTGCACATGAAAATAAGCTCCCCTCCTATAACACACTCTTGCTTTTACGGGATAGATACTCCCACCCGTAGAGAACTTATCGCATCCTCTCACTCTGTAGAGGAAATATGCAAATATATAACGGCGGATTCACTTCAGTATTTGAGCATTGAAGGTATGCTCGAAGCCGCTGGATATTCTGTTGAAGACCACCCCTTCTGCTTAGCCTGTTTCACAGGAAACTATCCCATAAAGGCATGAACGAAACGATCATCCAGAAAATAGAAGAAGCACCCCAATCTCCTGGGGTTTACATGTTCAAGGATGAAGAGAGTAATGTCCTTTACGTAGGGAAGGCAAAAAACCTCAGGAACAGGCTGAGGAGCTACCTTTCCTCCAATGTACCCCATAAAATCTCTGTAATGCTTAAGAAAGCTCAGGAACTTGAGATTATAACCACCGACACAGAATTAAACGCCTTCATTTTAGAAAACAATCTCATCAAGACCCACAAACCTCCGTACAATGTGATGCTCAAAGATGACAAAACATATCCATATATAAAGCTGGCACTCAAAGATCCTTTTCCCTATTTAGAGATAACCAGAAGGGTGGAAAAAGACGGAAGTATGTACTTTGGTCCCTATGTTCCTGCATGGGCTGTTAGAGAAACCCTCAAGACCCTAACCCAAAGCTTCCCTATAAGAAGGTGTAAAAGAGATCTCACCAAAGTAAAAGGGCAAAGGCCCTGCCTTAACCATCAACTGAAGAAATGTTTGGCCCCGTGCTCTGGAGAAGTTTCAAGGGATGAGTACATGGAGGTGGTAAATGAACTCATCAGCCTGATGGAAGGGGAAGGAGCAAAGATCATTGAAAAGCTAAAGCGGGAAATGCATCAAGCCGCAGAAAATTTAGAGTTTGAAAGGGCAGCCAAGATAAGGGACAGAATATTTGCCATAGAGAAAATACTTGAAAGGCAGAAAGTGCTACTGGAAGATAAACTGGATCTTGACGCTGTAGGAGTTGCAACAAGGGACGATTTTACCGCTTTCTGTGTTTTATTCATCAGAAAGGGAATGGTGGTGGGAGAAAAGGACTTCGTATTTGAGGAAAGCAGCGTTGAAGAGGCTTTCAACGCCCTGTTAAGGGAATTTTATTTAGACAGTCTCAACAATCCACCTTTGATAATAACCGATGTTGAAGTTGACCCGTCATGGACCAAGATTCTAAACATACAAATAGAAAAACCCACGAGCAGACACTTTTTGGATGTAGTCTATTTTGCCAATACCAAAGCGAAGGAGCACTTGGAAAACTACCTGTGTGAAAAAAGGGAAAGCGAGGAGGTACTGGAAGAAGCCAAAAGGATGCTCAAGCTTAAAAAAGCACCCATAAGAATAGAGGGATACGACATATCAAATCTTTTTGGTAAAGAAGCCGTTGGTTCCATGGTAGTGTTTGAACACGGTAGACCCGCAAAATCACAGTATAGAAGGTTTAAAATAAGATGGGTGGAAGGTATAGATGACTATGGTATGCACCGGGAAGTTATGAGAAGAAGAATCTCCCACAACGAGTGGAAGCGGCCCGATTTAATACTTATAGACGGCGGCTTGGGGCAGCTCAACAAGATTGTTGAAGTGCTTGAAGAGGCAGGCTGGGAGTGCGATGTTCTGGCCATATCAAAAGGCGACGCAAGGGACCACATATGGAGCCGTGAGGGAGAAATAAATATACCACAGAACCATCCCGTTTACTTTTTGCTTCAAAGGGTAAGGGACGAAAGTCACAGGTTCGCCTTAGCCTACCACAGAAAACTGAGAGAAAAGGAACTCTTTGAAACCACACTGGACAGCATAAACGGGATAGGACCTGTGAGAAAGGCAAGGATCCTGAACCTTTTGGCCCAGACGCATCCACAACTTCCCAAAGTGGAAGACTTAGTACAAACATGCGGGGTGCCTCCAAAAATAGCACGAGAAGTTGCGAGGCTACTGGAGGAATACTATGGGGATAAGGGAATTCGGAAAGGCCATAGACAACAAGGTTAAAGAAGATCTGAAAGAACATTTTCAAGACAGAGATTACATGATCATAGCTGTGGCAGAAAAAGAACCCATAAGAATTTACACCCTGAAAGCCACAGAAACTGTGAAAAGAGCACAAATCATCCACGGATTAAGTCCCATTGTAGCCGCAGCCACGGGAAGGATCATCTGTGGAGCACTGCTTCTGTCCAGTATGATAAAGCATGCCTCCCCACAAAAGCTCGTACTTAAGGTAGAATCAGAAGGACCTGTGAAAAGTATAGTGGCAGAAGTTGATGGCTACGGTAATGCGAGATGCATGGTCAGTACATCATCGGCAAACCTCATGACAAAAGAGGTCAATGGAAGAAGAAAGCTTGACATAGGAAGGCTGCTTTATCCCGGCAAGCTGGTGGTGATAAAAGACATAGGTATGAAAGATCCCTATATGGGAGTGGTTCCCTTGGTGTCCGGTGAGATTGGAGAAGACATAGCTTACTACCTGTGGAAATCGGAACAGATACCCTCCGCTGTGGCGGTGGGAGTACTAATTGGAGAGGACGGTACGGTAAAGCAGGCAGGTGGATACCTGGTACAGCCTTTGGGAGGAACATCCCCAAAAGCACTTGAAAAGATAGAAGCTCAGGTTAAAAAGCCGCCTCCTGTATCTGACATGCTGGAGAGCGGAAAAAGGCCAGAGGACATTGCAACAGAGCTGCTCGAAGATATGAACCCCCATCTGCTTGGACTCAAAGAGGTTAAGTACTTCTGCCCTTGCAGTGAAAAGATCGTGAAAGAAGTCATAGCCTCACTAACAAAATATGATATAGACAAAATCTTCTCAGAACACCCCACTTTGGAAGTAACCTGCAACTACTGCAGGAAAAGCTACCGATTCACAAAAGAGGAAGTCGAAAGACTAAGGAAAGGGAATGAAGCAAATACTTAACAGGCTTGTTCAGGAACTGAAGCTTGAGGAGTCTGGACGCTGGGTTATTTACGGTCTTATTATAGGAGTTATCTCAGGACTTGGAGCCGCAGGTTTCTTCTGGCTTTTGGAAACAGGCAAACATTTTGCTATGTGCCACTTAGCGGGTTATGAGGCACCTGCTCCTTACGGTGAACGTCTGTTTGAACAGGTAAAGTGCCCTTCCTTCAATAGACTCGTCTTCTTCGTACTTCCTGCGGTAGGAGGGCTTATCTCTGGGATTTTGGTTTACCTTTTCGCCCCAGAAGCAGAAGGGCATGGAACCGATGCCATGATAGAGGCTTTCCACTACAAAAAAGGGGAGATAAGAGGAAGGGTGCCTATAATCAAAACCATAGCAACTGCGGCCGTGCTCTCCACAGGCGGCTCCGCCGGTAGGGAAGGACCAACCATTCAGATAGGCGCTGGTTTTGGCTCTTATTTTGCAAAAAAACTTGGACTCACCCCAAAAGAACGCAGAATTATGCTCATAGCAGGAGCCGGCGGAGGATTGGGAGCCATATTCAGGGCACCTCTTGGAGGCGCTTTAACAGCTATGGAAGTGCTGTACAAAGAGGATTTAGAAACGGAAGCCCTGATACCCACGGTAATATCGTCCATAACGGCCTATATCATCTTCACATCCATATTTGGACACGACAGAATATTTTATCTTCCCGAATATTACTTCAGGGACATAAGAGAGATTCCTTTCTACATAATCTTGGGACTTTTATGCGTTCCTCTTGGCGCATTTTACGTGAAATTCTTTTACTTTACCAAAGATAAGATATTTAAACCCATGCCCATTCCCACAATCCTTAAGCCAGCAGTAGGAGGATTACTGGTTGGATGCTTGGGGCTATTGTATCCACAGGTTTACGGAGATGGATGGGGATGGATCCAACAGGCTATCCTCGGCAAGTTAGATCTGCACATATTCTACGTTTTGATTCTGCTTAAAATAGCCGCTACCTCTTTCACCATAGGCTCAGGGGGTTCTGGAGGCGTATTTGGTCCTACCCTGTTTATAGGTGGCATGATAGGTGGCGTGGTGGGATACACTGCTCATCATTTCTACCCCGATATCGTAACGTTTCCGGGAGCCTACGTTGTAGTAGGAATGTCTGCGTTTTTTGCTGGAGTGGCTAATGCACCCATAGGCTCTCTTCTTATGTGTAGTGAAATGACCGGAGGTTACGAGCTTATAACGCCGCTTTTACTGGTCTCGGTAATATCCCTTATACTGACGAGAAAGTGGTCAATATACGAGAAGCAGGTGTGGAACAAGTTTCACTCTCCCGCCCATGCAGGAGATGTCACCATAAACTTACTTGAAAATATCAAAGTTAAAAACGCATATTCTGCTCAAAAGCTGGCACCTATCCACAGAGAAGAAAAGTTCAGAAACATCAAGGAAATCATGGCTTCTCAAGGGCAGGACTGTGTCCCCGTGGTGGACGAAAACGGCAACCTCATAGGTATAGTTGCCTTTGACAGAATAAAGCCTGCTTTCTTGGAACCGGAATTTGAAGACATACTTATAGCGGAAGACATTATGGTAAAACCTGTTGTAGTCACAGAGGAACATTCCCTTTACGAAGCCCTTATAAGGATGCTTGACGGCAACTTAAGACTTGCCCTCGTGGTAAGCTCGCAAGATCCCAACAGGATCCTCGGTACTTTGCAATTCAAGGACATAGTTGAAAGCTACAACAGGGAAATATCCAAGCGCCTAAGGGAATGAGATAAGATCCAAAAGATGCATCACTTTTATCCTTGCGCCACTTAGCATAGATACCTTTTCAAACTGAAACATACAGGCAGGACATAAAGTGGCAATCACATTTGCCTCTTTAGCCAAGGCCTCTTCAATTCTTTCCCTCCCTACATTAAGGGAAAGATTAGGATACTTTAAAGATAGAACTCCCCCAAAGCCACAACATGTTTCAGAAAGAGGAATCAGCCCCAGCTTGGAGACAAGCTCACCGGCGTCAATACTTTGACCTCTAACGAGATGACAGGGAGGATGAAAAGCCACCTTTTCCTTTTCCCCAAGCTCCAGTACAAAAGCGTACTCAACTATCAGCTCTGCAACATCAACCACCTTCCTAAAAGGATACTTCTTTTTCAAAAAGGAAGCGCAGGTTGAACAGGCTGTCACAACTGCATCAAATCCAGAGAAAGCCTTAAGATTTCTCTTAAAGTACCCTTCCCACCCTATACCTCCCACATACATGGGAAAGCCACAGCACACCTGATATTCGGGGACAACCACATCAAAGGCCAAAAAACTCAAAAAAGAACACAAGCGATCCACAAGATCAGGGTATCTATGGGCTAAAAGGCATCCAACAAACACGGCCACTTTCTTACTTGAAGAGGAAGGCTTGCCCTTGAATTTAGCCCCTAAAGAAGAAGTCAGCCCTATACCTGCAGAAATCAAACTGTAGGAAAGCAACCTTAAACGCTTCTTAGACTCTACAATTTTCTCTGTAATAGACACCTTTTGAGGACACACCTCTTCACATGCCATGCACATGAGACAGGTGAGAAAGGACTCTTCTGACTTTAGTGATTTGTCAGCAAGATGTACCCTGCCACGGGGACTACAGTCTTCCCTTTTTAGAAAGGTATACGTTGGACAAACCGCTTTGCATTTGCCACATTTTACACACACGCCGGAAAAATCCATGGCTCATGGATAAGGCAAGGGAAAGATTGTTGTCAACCCAAAAGGGTAAAGGTATAAAATATTCCCATGGCAAGGATAGAAACCGACAAAGTGCTTCTTGAAACCTACTCCTACGACGCCACTGGAAGAGAACAGCTACCTAAGGGAGTAGCCTTTCCAGAAAGTGAGGAAGAAGTTAGAGAAATAGTTTCGCTTTGCAGAACCAAAAATCTAAAGATAACCCCCAGGGGAGCAGGCACCGGTTTTGCAGGAGGAAGTGTCCCATCTCCCAATAGCATAGTTGTATCCACAGAAAGAATGGACAAAATCGTAGATATAGACGACAAAAACCTACTTGCTCTTGTTGAACCAGGAGTAGTCACGGCTCATCTTCAGAAAACAGCTTCAGAGTTTGGACTGATGTACCCACCAGATCCATCAAGCCTTGAATCCTGCACCGTTGGCGGTAATGTGGCCACAAACGCCGGAGGACCAAAAGCGGTAAAGTACGGAGTCACAGCAGATTACGTGACAGGCTTATCCGCAGTTATAGGAACAAGTGAGGTATATCAAGATCTAAGCCCCGTCAGAAAAAACGTTGTGGGACTGAATGTAACGCCTCTGTTTGTGGGAAGCGAAGGAACCTTAGGAATAATAACAAAAGTTTTGCTCAAGCTCGTCCCAAAACCAGAAACCCGAAAGCTTCTTTTGGCACACTTCAGAAATCTTGAAGACGCAGGACAGGCGGTATGGGACATAATGAAGAGCCCAGCAACTCCCTCAGCACTGGAAATTATGGACTCCACAAGCATAGAATGTGTTAGAAAATACAGAAAACTGGATATACCTAAGGACATTGAAGGCATATTACTCATTGAGTTAGATGGTACAAAAAGAGAGGTAAAAGAATCCATTGATAAAATCAAAGAAATCTTAAAGAGATACAACGCTTCTTTAGAGATAGCATCCAATCAGAAGGAAGAAGATCACATCTGGAGCTTGAGAAGAGCCATATCTCCATCCCTCATGGAAATAGCACCTACAAAAATAAACGAAGATGTCACTGTGCCTGTATCAGAACTTTCCAATGCTCTAAGGGCCTACAAGAACGTTGGGAAAAAATACGGCCTTCCTGTGGTGTGTTTCGGACACGCAGGGGACGGAAATATACATGTCAATATAATGACAGATAGAAATGATCCCAAGCTATGGAAAAGGGGCATAAAGGCAGCAAGGGAAATCTTCATTATCACCGTGGCTCTAAACGGAGTGCTTTCAGGCGAACATGGTATAGGTTTAGCAAAAAAGTCCTATTTGGGCTTGCAAATAAACGAGGAACAGAGAAATCTTTACAAAAGAATCAAGTTGTGCTTTGATCCCGATATGATTCTGAATCCAAAAAAGAAGTTTTGATTGGGAAACACAAGATGAAGTGTTTTAAGAAACTTTCATTCATAATCATTATCCTGCTGATTGGGATCTCTCTAAGTACCGCTTCACCTTTAGACAGGATATTCAACAGCATAGGCAACGTGGATTTGAAAACCCTTAAAGAAGAAATTAAAAAACTTCCAGAAGAAGAGAAACTCAAGCTCCAAGTGGTTCTTCTAACCTTAGGAGAAGAGTATGCACAGGCACAGACAATCATAAAAAAACTCTACAATAAACCCATCATTAGCAACGTACTGGAACTTCCAGAGAACTTGTATGCCATTGTGGTAGATAAGACAAAAGAAGATCTCTATGTGGTCGAAGCAGAAAATGGCGTGCCAAAAATCGTTGACAAAATGCCCTGTATAACCGGCAAAAGACCAGGAGACAAGCTTCAAGAAGGGGATATGAGAACCCCTGAAGGCATATACTTCCCCATGTATTGGCTTAGCAAGCTTCCAAAAAAGTACGGTATAGGAGCCTTCCCCCTAAACTACCCAAACATGGTAGACCAAAAAATACTCAAAAGGGACGGTCATGGTATATGGATACACGGAACTGACAACCCGAATCGACCACCTCACAGCACCAACGGATGTATAGCTCTAAGAAACGAGTACCTCAAAAAACTAAAGGAGCTCATCTCCCTTAAAAGAACTCCTGTGGTGGTAGTCTCACAAATCGCTTACGCAGACAAAAGCAGCTTTCTAAAGGAGAAGGCAGCCCTGATAAACTTCCTGTTCAAATGGAAGAAAGCATGGGAAAACACCCCGAAGGATCTCCAACCCTACTTAGATTGCTATTCAAAAAACTTTGTATGGATAAAGGGAGACTTTTCAGAATGGGAAAGATATAAAAAAAGAGTGACAAGATACAAAAAATGGATAAAAATTGACATAAGCGATGTATCCATAGTGAAGGATGGACGGCTCTTAGAATTCGGCAATCTTTACGCCATAAGGATGAACCTACATTACAGATCCAACAACCACGTATCTAAGGTTAACAAGCTTCTCTATGTGATAAGAGAAGATGGGAAATGGCGGATTTTAGCAGAAGAGAATTTATAAAAAGAGTGCTTCTCGCCTCATCCGCTGCTTTTATGACCGACATATCAATGTTCAAAGAACTGTTTGCAAAAGAAGAATCTATCAAAAATACTGTTAAAATTGAACTTCCTCACCTACCCTTCCAAGAAACAATCCTAACCGGCAAAAAGAAAGGAGGTCGTATACTAATCATTGGAGGCATACACGGCAACGAACCAGGAGCTTACAAAGCTGCGGATATACTCAGGCAAATAACCGTCAAAAGAGGGGAGTTAATTATAGCCCCCAGAACCAACTTTCTTTCCATACTTGCCAATCAGAGAGGCTACAACGGCGATATGAACAGAAAATTTGCCCATATATCCCATAAAGACCCAGACTACCCCTACGTCCAGAAACTAAAAGAACTCATCAGAAGCTCTCAAGCCGATTTAGTGTTAACCCTGCACGACGGATACGGCTTCCACGCCACCAACCCCAAAGCATGGGGACAATGTATAGTCATAGACGAGGAAAGCTACATGAACCTCCCATTGGGT
>WGAU01000181.1 GCA_015494645.1 Aquificota bacterium | reverse complement strand
ATTATTCCCAATGTTAACCGCTACATTGAGTTGTTCTCAAGCAAAGGTTTGTGCGTATTTTTCACGAGGGACTGGCATCCAGAAGACCACATATCTTTCAAAGAGAACGGTGGACTCTGGCCCAAGCATTGTGTTCAGAACACCAAAGGCGCTATGTTTCACAAAGATATAAAGCTTCCTGAAGATAATCTATTTATAATAAGTAAAGGAACAAACCCGGATTTTGACGCATACTCCGGATTTCAGGGGACAAACCTTGACAGCCTCCTTAAAGAAAGGGGTATAAAAAGGATCTTCGTATGTGGGCTCGCCACAGATTACTGTGTTAAAAACACTGCGCTTGGAGGGCTGAATTTGGGCTATCAGGTGTTTGTTTTGCTGGATGCTATAAAAGGAGTGGACATAAACCCCGATGACAGTAAAAAGGCTCTTGAAGAACTGTACCTGAAAGGGGCCATGGGGTTGGTGCTATGAGGGATATATCCATATTATCTTCCATTTTGAAAAGGATAAATCGCAAAGGGTACAAGGCCTATAAGGATATTGAAGGAATCTACACTTTGGGAGGAGGGATACTGCTTGAGGTGCTACACGCTCAGGGAGATCCCTTCGCCTCGCCATCTAAGATCAGGATCAAGATCCCCATTGAGAAAACGAGCTTTCCCAGAGAGCTTTTCAACTCACCTGTAAGGAAGATAGCCTTTCAGGACTACATACTCAGGGTCTTTGCAAAGCACATATCAAGGCTATCCAAGCTCAGAGGAACGGGAAAGAGCGGGTTGTACTTTGTGGATGCGGGAAAACAAAAAATACTTTTGAGGTCTGATTGCACAATAAAAAACGAACATCTGGAAATACGCTTCACCTGCGGACTTCCAGCAAGAGGAAGAAGCATTTTGGCAGATGTAGCAGAGGACATGCTATGCAGAGAAATACCCCATGCAGCCTCACAGATAAGGTGGGATTTGTTCAACAAAGAGGAGGCGGCAGAGTTTGTAAACACAGCCGAAGACGCCGAGTACATAAGGGAACAGCTACCCTCTAAAGGGATTGTCTCATTCATAGCCGATGGCAGCATCCTTCCAAGAAGCTCTGGAGTGCATGATACTCCTCTGAAAAACGCTGTGGTCTTTAAAAGCCCTGACACATTGAAGGTTTCGTTCAAAACACTCCACCACGGCGAGATAGTGGGAATGGGCATACCAGAGGGGGTCACTCTCATAGTGGGAGGTGGTTTTCACGGTAAGAGCACTCTTCTTTCAGCCATTGAACAAGGGATATATTTGCACATTCCCAAAGACGGCAGGGAGTGGGTGGTTACCCTAAGTAGCGCTGTTAAGGTAAGAAGCGAAGACGGCAGGTACATTGAAGGAGTGGACATCTCTCCATTCATTAACAATCTACCAAATCGTGCCGATACTCATTTCTTCTGCACAGAGAACGCATCAGGATCCACATCGGTTGCTGCAGCCATCATGGAAGCCTTAGAGATGAAAGCCAAGGTGCTACTTCTGGATGAAGACACCACCGCTACAAACTTCTTAATAAGGGACGCCCGAATGCAAAGGCTTATAGAAAAAGAAAGAGAACCTATTACCCCTTTCATAGATAGGGTGAGGGAACTTTACCAGAACTACAGGGTGTCCACCGTTATGGTGGTTGGAGGTGCCGGGGACTATTTAGATGTTGCAGACACCGTTATCGCCATGGACGCTTACATTCCAAAGGACTATACGAAAAAGGCAAAGGAAATAGCCATTCAGATGCCTGTGGACAGGGTAAAAGAACCGGTCCAGCCCCTTAGTATACCTGCTCCAAGAATAATGCTTCCCGAAAGCTTCACCGTGAGAAAGAGCCACAAGATTAGGTCAAAGGGATTAAAAGAAATCATTTTCGGCACTGAAGTGATAGATGTATCCTTTGTGGAGCAGATTGTGGACGACAGCCAGCTCAGAGCTGTAGCAGAGATCATACGCCACCTTTCCAAAAAGAAACACTTTAAAGGCATGGCCCAGGAGCTTAAAGATATTGAAGAAAGAATTGCTTCAGAAGGCTTTGATTGGCTGACCAAACATCCTGTCTTTGGACTTGCCTTTGTAAGAAGCTTTGAGGTAGCATCATCCTTGAACAGGATGAGGACCCTCAGAGTAAAGACAGGAGAGGGACGAAGATGAATCTTACCTCTTTCATAGTTATGGATGTTTTAGAAAAGGCCCTTGAGATGGAAAGGGCAGGAGAAAGGGTTATTCACATGGAGGTAGGGGAACCAGACTTTCCCCTACCAGAGCCTGTGGCTGAAGCTGCGGCAAGAGCCATAAGAG
>WGAU01000180.1 GCA_015494645.1 Aquificota bacterium | reverse complement strand
CCCTCGTGAAAAATACGCACAAACCTTTGCTTGAGAACAACTCAATGTAGCGGTTAACATTGGGAATAATTTCTTCAGCCCCTTTTACCGGTAAAGATCCCACGATAAAGTCGTTTTGCATATCCACCACTATAAGGGCATCTGCTTTGGTAAGCATCAGTTCGCATCTTGCCATGGCCCTCCTCCTCAAGGTAATTCTGTTCTAAGGAGGATAGGACGATGGCCGCTGATAGACAAGGGTTGCTCAAAAAAATAGATTTCTTTTCCAGCGTCCCCGGGGAGGTCCTTTCCAAAGTGGCTCTCATATCAGAAGTGGTTAGCGAGCCTTCGGGCAAGTTGCTCTTTTCCCAAGGGGACAGTGCCGAATTTATCTGGGGCGTTTTGAGGGGTAAGGTAAAACTTTACAAGTTATCCTTTAATGGAAAGCAGCAGACTGTAGCCATTGCCGATGAGGGAGAAACTTTTGGAGAGATAGCCGCTTTAAAGGGACAGGTGTACCCTGTGTATGCGGAGGCTATGGAAGATGTTGATCTTGTTAAGATTTCTGGGGAGGGTCTGTACAGGCTAATAAAAGAAGAGCCTCAAGTGGCTCTTGGTCTTGTTGCCGCCATGGCAGAAAAGTTGAAGCATCTTACCGATATGATTGAGAGGTTGTCTCTAAAAGAGGTTCCAGAAAGGCTTGCGGATTATATACTGAGGGCATCTAGGGGTAAGGATATACTTCTTCTTGATATTTCCAAGGGCGAGCTTGCAAGACTTTTAGGAACCACGCCGGAAACGTTGTCCCGTTCCTTTAGAAAGCTTTCAAAGCTTGGAGTCATTGACGTAAGGGGCAGCATGATAAGGATTCTGTCTCGTCAGCATCTTGAGGAAGTAGCAGAAGGCTTGCCTCCATTGACTTAGATCAAGGAAACATTGTCGGAAGACGCTTATTTCTTGAAACAGAAAAAACAAATAAGGAGGTAGTACCATGTTTTGCAATCAGTGTGAACAGTCTGCGGTGGGAGGATGCAAAAAGATCGGCGTGTGCGGTAAGGACAACACCACTGACCTGCTTCAGGATCTTCTGATTTACACCCTTGCTGGATTAGGAGAAGCTGTTCTTGAGGCAAAGAAGGCTGGGAAAGATACGGTGGAGATTGATGCATTTACTTGTGAGGCAATATTCTCAACCCTAACCAACGTTAACTTTGATCCTGATAGGATGGATGACTACATCAATAAAGCCGTGGAGTACAGAGACAAGCTTGCCAGGGACCTGGGCATAACGTTGAAGACAGAGGCTGGCAAATTCGTGCCGGGGGCTACGAGGGAAGAGAGACTCAAGCAGGCAGAGGAAGTGGAGCTGAAGCCGGAAAAGTCTGACAATCCAGACGTAATGAGCCTCAAACTCACCACCCTTTACGGTATCAAAGGCGTTGCTGCCTACGCTTACCACGCATGGGAGTTAGGTAAAGTAAGTCCGGAACTGTTTGAGTTCATTCACAAGGTTCTGGTGAAGCTGTACGAAAATGGTTCCATGGATGAATGGCTCAACTACGCTTTGGAAACTGGTAAATACAACGTTGTTGCTATGGAGCTATTGGACAACGGACATGTGGAGAGATTTGGCCATCCTGAACCCACCCGGGTGAGCATAGGCACCAAGAAGGGCAAGGCCATCCTGGTTTCTGGACACGATCTGTTGGCTTTGGAAAAGCTGTTGCAGCAGACTGAGGGTAAAGGAATATACATCTACACCCACGGAGAGATGCTGCCCGCCTTTGGATATCCCGGACTCAAAAAGTATTCTCATTTGGCGGGACACTTTGGATCTGCTTGGCAGAACCAGAGAAATGAATTTGAGGAGTTCCCTGGACCTATTGTCATGACCACCAACTGCCTCATGCCGCCGAAGGACTCCTACAAGGATAGGCTCTACACCATGGGACCTGTTGGCTATCCTCAGGTCAAGCACATAAAGGACCATGATTTCACTGAGGTGATAGAGCAGGCACTGCAGCTTCCCGGCTATGATAAGGATGAGGAGTTTGACTACTGCTACACAGGTTTTGCCAGAAATGCTGTGCTTTCCGTGGCGGACAAAATCGTTGAGTTGGTAAAGGCTGGAAAGATCAAGCACTTCTTCTTGGTCGGAGGGTGTGACGGGGCCAGACCCGGAAGAAACTACTACACCGAATTTGTTGAGAAGGCACCTCAGGATACCCTCATACTCACCTTAGCCTGTGGCAAGTTCCGCTTCTTTACCAAAAAGCTTGGAGATATAGATGGCATTCCAAGACTGCTTGACATGGGTCAGTGCAACGATGCCTACTCAGCGGTGCAGGTAGCCCTTAAACTCGCTGAAGTATTCAACACAGACGTAAACAGCTTACCTCTATCTCTGATACTTTCCTGGTATGAACAGAAGGCGGTTTCCATATTACTGTCCTTACTGTATCTGGGCATCAAGAACATAAAAATAGGACCAACTGCGCCCCAGTTCTTCACTGAGAACGTGTTGAAGTTCGTTCAGGAAAAATATAACCTTCAATTGATAAGGACTCCCGATGAGGATTTGAAAGAAATACTGGAAAGCTAAGAAGGTTTGGATGGGGAGGAAAGCTCCTCCCCTTCTTTTAATTTTCTTTGCTCTCTCCGGTTGAACTGCTGTTTTCTATTTCTGGGTAATCTTCCCTTGCAGCTTTCCTGAACTCTCTGAGGGCCTGTCCAAGTCCCCTTGCAAATTCAGGCAGCTTCTTCGCTCCAAAAAGAATCATTACCACAATGAAAATAAGTAGCAGTTCGGAAAAGCCTATCCCTCCCATTTTCCACCTCCTGATCATTTAGGAAACTATTCTACAGTTTCTTTGTCAAGGCAGTTTGAGACTGTCGCAGATGATTTATAAGAATCCCAACTTTGACACCAACCATCATAAAAGCACCCTAAAATACCCGCCTTTACTTTCTTGACCTTCTGAAATATTGATTTTTGTAGTAGCATTTATTGATGTTTTCTACTTGATTTATTAGATTGTATATGTTAGTTTAGTTGTAGCATTACAAAGGGAGAAT
>WGAU01000179.1 GCA_015494645.1 Aquificota bacterium | reverse complement strand
GGTTCATATTTGAGTAATCTTTCTCCTGTTACAATAACTGAGGAAGATTGTAAAACTTGGTAAAGGGAGGAATACTATGCCGATCACGATCGCTACGCCTGCCGGATCGAGGACCTCCCGGGTTTCAACGACGGAAGTGCGGATAACACATACTGGCTCAATGAAGACAAGGACGACCGGCGCAAATTTTACATTACGGTTAGTTCCTGTAACGATACTTTTTACTCCCTCATGGTCAAAAATAACACTACCGATCCCGAGTGGGAGATAGAATGGGAACTTGCCTGCAACGCCACCTCGAACATCGGGGAATGCAAGCCCGTTCAGAGCAAAGGCTCAAGCCTCTTCCGCCGAATATTTTAGGTTTTAAGTTTGGGCAACGCCTCATTACCTTTAATGAGGAGATGGAAATGAGGGTTCTATTTATATGCTTCTTTCTTTTGTGCGGGGTTTCTCTTTGTGTGGCTGCTGAATGTGGCCCCCCTCCTTTTATGAGCCATGGACTTAAGCCTAACGTGGTAATTATGCTCGATAATTCGGGGAGCATGAAAGATCCCATGTACTGGGATCCGAGTCTGGCTAATTGGAAATGTTCCAAAGGAGTACACAGGGATTATAAGCCCTCGGTTACCTATTACGGTATGTTTGATGCTAACAAAAACTACACCTATGATCCTAATATACCGGTCGCTACCAGTGCCTGGAACAATGGAAACCCCTATAATGTATCGGTTGATGAGGATGCAAAGGGGGCTTTTGTGGAGAGTGAGTGTAACCCTCAAACTGATTCTTCCTGTTGGAGCGGCAATTTTTTGAACTGGCTTGTGACGAGGAGGATTGATGCGGCCAGGGTGGCCCTGGTGGGAGGAAAGGTGGAGACAAGAGATGGTTACGACTACGATGGAGATAGTAAGCTCGAATGGAAGATATTGGGGAACAATGAGCCATCCGACTACGCCTTCTGTAAGGCTTTTGAAGGAAAATTCTATAAGATCTATAGCCCCAATAATAATGGTAAAGGAAATGTCCCTTATTGGCCGTATGCAAAGCTTGAGATGAGAGATTGGAGGATTATTGATTCTAGCGGAAAAATCATAGGGGAAGTTGGTTACGTAAAAGTAAATTCAGACTGGAAGAAAGTATATCTTGCAAAGGAATACGAAAACCCCATCCTGGTGGCAGGTCCTCCCTCCTTTAACGGCGGAGATCCGGCCACGGTAAGGATCAAGGAGCTGACCTCTAATTCCTTCAAGATTAGGATTCAGGAGTGGCCATACGAAGACGGTCCCCACACTTCTGAGACTGTTTATTATATGGTGGTTGAAAAAGGCGCTTACACTTTACCAGGAGGGAAAAAGCTTGTCGCAGGTAACGCGACTGTAAATGCATACATTTCCCAAAATGGTTGTTCACAAGGTAATACTAACTTCGATACGATTTCTTTTGAAACTCCTTTGACTTATCCTGTAGTGATAACCAGTATTATCCACGGGGAGGAAGATTGTAGTTGTCCTAATAAAAACAATTGTCACGATAATGAAACATCTTGCCAAACGGTGGTAACTAGACTGAAACATGTTAGCTCTTCCAGTTTTAAGGTCGCTCTTGAAGAAGAGGAGGGTTCGTCTGACGGAGGAGAACATACTCCAGAAAACGTTCATTATATCGCTATAGACAAGGGAAAAGTTAATTTTTCAAATGGATTAAAGCTGTGTGCTAAGTTGAAAGGATCTGTGACAAATAGCTGGACGCAAATTGACTTCGGCAGCAACTGTAACAATATTTCTCAAGGTGGGATATTTTTGGCTACCTTGGAGAGCTATAATGGGTCTAATACAGCTTACCTACGCTATACAAATCTTTCCGACTCTTCGGTAAAGGTAAAAGTTGAGGAGGAAAAATCCTGTGATAATGAAACAGGCCATATTGGGGAAGAAGTAGGATATTTTGTCTTTGACTATTCTGAGGCTACCAGCGATTACAATATCGCCCTTGTGGTAGACGAAGAACCAAAAGGGATAGTCCAGGATGTGGCGGACAAGGTCAGGTTGGGGGTTACCTTTTATAACTTCAGGCGTGCTGGAAGCAATCAGGGAGAAGGCTGTTCCTCTTATGACCAAAATATCTATAATGGAGAAACCTGCGATGGTGGCACTTTCAATGTTTATATCCCCCAGAACCCCTTTGTAAAGAATCCCTCAAATTATACCACCTTTTCTACCCAAATAGGCTCGAATACCGAAAACATAGTGAGCGCTATCGAACATTATCCTCTGGTGTGGGGCACTACCCCCTTGGCGGAAAACCTTTACGAAGTGGTTAGATATTTCAAACAGGAAAATCCATATTACTACAACCAAGCATACGATCCGGACAAAAATGGCCCTGGAGATCCTTATTATTATGACGGAAAGAGTAGATGGTGTGCTAAATCCTTCGTAGTGGTTTTTACCGACGGAGAGCCTTGGAAAGATTGTAATGTTCAGATACCGGGGTATGGAGGAGGAACATCTTGTAACGACACTTCTCCTGATGTGGATAATGATACCAATGAGCCCCAAAGCCAGTTATGTAAAATTTATAACAAAGAGGAGGGAGCCACGGATTACCTGGACGATGTGGC
>WGAU01000178.1 GCA_015494645.1 Aquificota bacterium | reverse complement strand
GCAATTATCCTGAAGGCACTCGGGGAATATTTCCCTTCCCATCAAGATGTTCACTATGCTTAAGAAATTTACCTTGGCAAGCTGCTTGCCTATCCACCAGGATACGCTGGATGTCTTGTACAACACCACAGATGGGGTTTTCAGCAGGGCAAGTTCCAAGGTAGCCGTTCCGGATGCGGCAAGGGCCAGCCGTGCCTTTGACATGTAGGTGTATCTATCTTTGAAGGAGACCCTTTTTATCCATGGGGGAAGTTGCCTGTAAAAGCGGTCATCCACAGATGGACTTGGCACAACGAAGAAGCTATAGTTTCCCTTTAGCTTATCTGCCACTGCAAGCATTACAGGTAACAGTCTTGCTACCTCGCTGTTCCTTGATCCGGGAAGGAGGATTATGGAATTGTTCTTTTCTTCGGAGGCGAGGTAAGAGAGCCTTTCTGCAAGGGGATGGCCGAAGAATTTCGCATTTACTCCGTGCTTTTGAAAAAAACTTTCCTCAAAGGGAAATAAACATACCATAGCGTCTATGGAGCGTTTTATTTTCTTAACTCTCCATGTTCCCCATGCCCACACCTGAGGTGCCACATAGTAGCACACCGGTTTATTCAAGTACTTGGCGAAGGCAGCAAGTCTCAGGTTCATTCCGGGGTAGTCCACCAATATTACTCCTTGGCTTTCACGTACGAGCCTTTTTAAATGTTTGTATATGGCCAGTATCCTAAGGATCTTTTTAGGTTCTTCAAATCCTACGAATGAGAGTTGAGAGGCATCGTAGATTGTCTCCATCACCTCCCTGAGTACTTCAGATCCCGTTCCCCAGAAGGTGTAGTTTCCGAGTTTTTTTAGTTCTTTAAGGATGTGGTAGGCGTGGAGGGACGCCGATTCTTCGGCGCACACTACCAGCACCTTCATCCTGTTAGCTCTTTCAGTTTTTCCAAAACCTTTGCGGCGTGCCCCTTTGCTCTGACGCTCTTCCAGATGTGAGCCACCTTTCCGTGAGGATCTATTATGTAGGTGCATCTAACAACACCGTAGGATTCCTTCCCGAAGCGCTTCTTCAATTGCCATGCACCGTAGGCCTCAATAACTTTTCTTTCCACATCGGAGAGAAGGATGACCTTGAGCTGGTGCCTTTCCCTGAATTTCTTGTGGCTTTCCACCGAGTCTTTGCTTATGCCCATGATTACGGCGTTTAATTTTTCAAACTCATGGACAAGTTCAGAAAACTCTTTTGCTTCTGTGGTGCATCCGGGAGTGTTGTCTTTGGGATAGAAGTACAGAATCACCCATTTGCCTAAAAAGTCCTTAAGGCACACAGGTTTCCCTTGATCATCGGGAAGGCAAAAGTCCGGCGCCTTTTCTCCAACCTTCAGCATTTCGTCCTCCTAAACAATCCTGTTTCTCTTTTCGCCTTTGAGGAAGGCTTCTATGTTCAAGGCTATCTCCTTTATTAAAGTTTCCCTTGCTTCTCTGCTTGCCCAAGCAATGTGCGGAGTTATGAGTACCCTTTCAGGCTCCTTCACCCTCAGTAGGGGGTTGTTTTCGTTTATAGGTTCCTGTTCAAGTACATCCAACCCGGCTGCATAGATCTTGCCCTCGTTAAGTGCTCTTGCAAGATCTTCCTCAATCACTATCCCACCCCTGCCTAAATTAAGAAGAATGGCCGTTGGCTTCATCAGACAAAGTTCCCTGTAGCTCAAAAGGCCTTTGGTTCTTTCGTTGAGGGGAGCATGAATAGAAACTACGTCTGAGCTTGAAAGCAGTTCTTCTAAGGGCACCCTCGGATATTCCTCCTTCCTCTCAACTCCACTGGTGGAATAATAAATCACCCTGCAACCGAAGCTTGTGGCTACTTTGGCCACTTCCCTTCCTATGGTTCCCAGCCCGATGATGCCCCATGTCTTTCCTCTTATTTCCCAGAAGGGACGGCCTAAGTGGGTGAATATGAGGCTTTTCGCATAATTCCCGCTCTTTACGTACTCATCGTAGTACCTTAGCCTTTCAAGCAGGTAAAAGAGCATGGCAAAGGTATGCTGAACCACGCTGTAAGTGGAATATCCTGCAACGTTGCACACAGCAATCCCCTTCTTACGGGCATATTCCACATCTATGTTGTTATACCCTGTTGCGGCCACGCAAATGAGCTTCAAATTCATGCACGAGTCCATAATTTCTCGATCAATAACCACCTTGTTAGTGATTACAACTTCTGCATCTCTTATTCTCTCTGTGCGTTCTTGAGGCTTGGTGAGGGGGTATGTAGTGAAGTCTCCGAGCTTTTCAATGGGCGAAAGATCTACATCTCCCACTGTTGAGGCATCAAGGAAGACTATCTTCATGACTCCACCTCTCTATAGTCCTTTGGCTGACGGCAACTAATGTGATCCTGTACTTTTGGGCAAGGGCCACGGCTTCCTTTGTGAGTACGGATTCTCCGGCTTCAAGAGCAATAGCACATGCACCTGATTCCTTTGCTACTATGACGGTTCTGTCTCCCACTACGGGTAGATCCATAAAATCCTTCTGCTTAGGCCTTTTCACCTTGACTATAACAAAATCTTTGGCGAAGCTACCAGCCCTTTCTATTGTGAGATCTGTTCCTTCTACTGCTTCTACAGCTAAAACACAAGCGTTTTTTACAGCAACGGTCTGACCTATGCCAAAACGCCCAATCTCTTTAGCCACCTTGAACCCGAAAGCCACATCCCTTTTTATCCCCTGGGTAAGTCTTCCGCAGATCAGCCCTTCTTCCGGTATGAGATGCTTTAAAAGTTCCTTCTGGTTTAGAACCCTTATCCCTTCCTTTTCCAGTACTTCCACCACCTTGTTCATAATCTCGTCGTCCTTGAAGCTGCGTAGAGATGCCAAGAGCCTAATGGCGGTAAGGTCAAACTTGTAACCACTAAACAACCCTTTCTTTTCCACCTTTCCCATAAAGGCCACTTCGGTTACCTTTTCTTTTTTCAGTATCTTCAGAATCTTTCCTACCTCCCCCGGAGAGGCCTTGTAGTTGAAAGGATATTCTGGATCGTCTGTCAGCGAAATAACCAGTGGATCCTCAAGGTGGGCTATGGCTTCGTTAACTATGTCGCCTTTGCCGGCGATGAGGGCAATTTTCCCCATTTAGTCAAACAGCCAAACCTTGGAATCTACCAAAATCCAGTTTTCTCCGTTATGGACAAAGTCTGATTCAAGCTTCCTTATTTCCTTGAAGTGCATGGCAAAGGCAAAGACTCCTGCGAAATCTTCCTCCATGTCAAACTGGCCAAGATCTTCTTTTTTCTCAATAACTGCTTCCTTTTCTTCCTCTTTGCCCTTAAGAATCCTCTTTATCCATGCCTTGAACTTTGATTCTTTCCTATCTCTTTCCAGCTTTATCCAGCATTTGTCTTCTCCGGGAACATACTCTTGCACCATAATCCCTGTGATGGATACCCATGGCATCCTCGTTGCAATTTCTCCCAAGACCTGAGGGTATGCCTCTTCTATCTGCTCTTTCCTTTCAACTACATATACAGCCCCTGCATCTTCCCTATGCACAGCCTTTGAGGTGACGCTTTTTACCACTACGGGAAGCCCCATCTCCTGAGTTGCAGAGTAAATCTCCCTTTTTGAGGCTACTACCCTGTAATCGGCAACGGGGACACCGTAGTAGTCAAGACACTCTATAGCCTCGGTGGTGAGCTCACTTTTTCCGGCTTTTTTAAGTTTACTCAGTAATTTTTGGGCTTTTTTCTTGCCAACTAAGAAGCGCTCTTCCCAATTTCCCCTGCGGAATATTTCAGCAAGCTTTTTTAGCATGAGGCTAAATTAGCATTAGTGGAAGGGATAGGCAAGTGGAGGGGAGAGGGGGGAGGGGAGGGCTGAGAGCCTCTCCTCCCTGTGGAAAATCTTATATGT
>WGAU01000177.1 GCA_015494645.1 Aquificota bacterium | reverse complement strand
TGATTGAGAGCTTGTTTGGGACGTTGAAGATCAAGGTAGGATCACATTTCAGGGTAAAGGACGAGGAAATAGCCCAGAAGATGGGATTGGCTGTGTTTGTGTTGTATGACATGCACCTTTTGAAACTGTACCATTCTTACGAATCATCTGTGATTTTCCGAACAGCCTCAAGCTCTATTGACTTTTGAGGTAGGTTGGTTATATTAGTGAGCTGCATGGCGCGGGGTGGAGCAGTCCGGTAGCTCGTCGGGCTCATAACCCGAAGGTCCCGGGTTCAAATCCCGGCCCCGCTACCAGTTTTTTACTTTCCTGCCTTGAGGTATAATCGGCTTTTCCTTAGGATGTAGAGGGCTACTACCAGAAGTAAGATAGATACGCCGTGTATTCCTATTTCTATTGCGATAGTTATAATATCCTGGTGAGGCGCTTCTATTGTTTTGGTACTTTGGAGGATTAGTCCTCTAACGCTTGATATAATGGCTATTATTAGGAAGGGTTCCAGAGGGATTGTGTGGGATTCAATAAAGTTAATTACTGTCCACAGTATTTCCAAAATTATTATAACCAGAAGGATGTCTTGAATTGCTTTTATAAATACATGTATAGGAGGTTGTCCGGCGCTTATTTCGTGTACTGTGTGGTAGCCGGTATAAACCAGAACGCCAACTGCTATGAATAGCAAGGAGAAGGCAATGAAAATTTGTATTATTGTTTCAAGCCAATCTAAAAAGCGGGTTATCTTTTTTTGATGTGTTAGTTCTATCTTTTCTTGATCCATAACTACCCTACCATATTAGTAGAGATGAGGAGCCTCTTATAAAGGGATTGAATCTCTTTTCGTTACCTAATGTGCTTGAAGGACCATGCCCGGGAAGTATGACGGTGTCTTCTGGATACTTGAGTATCTTGTTCTTTATGGATGGTACAAGCTTCTCTGGCTCAGACATTGGAAGGTCTACCCTTCCCACTGATCCAGCAAACAGAGTATCCCCTGTAAACATAATCCCTTCGGTGTAGAGACATATTGATCCTGGAGTATGTCCCGGAGTATTGATAACTTCAAACTCAATGTTGCCGAAAGAAATCTTATCTCCCTCTTTCAATAGGATGTCTGGTTCTGGAGAAGCTTTGGCCCCTACCATAGGGGCTATGAAAGAGTTTAGTGCATTCTGGAGGAGAGGTAGATCCTTTTCGTGAATTGTCAGTTTAGCTTCTGGGAAGGCTTCTTTAATGTCTTTGTTTGCTCCTATGTGGTCTACATGTCCGTGGGTGTTGACTATGAACTTGAGGTTTATTCCGTTTATTTCAATTATCCTTTGTATTCTCTTGCCTTCAGCACCTGGGTCTATAACTATGCCATCTTTGGTTTCAGGATCCCAAACTATATAGCAATTGACTTCTAATGGGCCTACCACAACAGTTTCAATCTTTATCATATTTCACCTCTTAAATTTTTCCTTTGTATCCAAAATTAAAGTTACTGGACCATCATTTTCTATATGCACCATCATCATGGCTCTAAATATACCTGTTTCCACCTTTATATTATATTTCTGCCTTAAATAGTCAACAAAAAAGTTGTAAAGCTTTTCTGCCTTTTGGGGAGGAGCTGCCTCCGTAAAACTTGGACGCCTCCCTTTTATACAGTTACCTAACAGTGTGAATTGGGATACCACAAGGATCTCCCCGTTGATATCAAGCAAGGATAGATTCATTTTTCCCTGTTCATCTTCAAAGATTCGCAAGTTTACGATCTTATCCGCCAACCACTGTGCTTCTTCTTCCGTGTCGTCTACAGCTACTCCGAGTAAGCAGTTAATTCCTTGTGATATTTCTCCTACTCTTTTCCCTTCAACTTCCACCCAGGATTTCTTGACTCTTTGGATCACAGCTTTCAAGGCAAATCCTCCGTAACTGGAGCTTGTTTGTTGGTGGGATTATAGACAAAGATGGAAGTGGGTTAAAGGGGATTTGAATGGTGGAGAGGGGGGATTTTCCCCCCTTCCACGTTTACTATTGTGTGGAGTTGTTCAGGCCGTGCTTGAAGCCGAAGCCGGTGCCGTCCTGTGGGGGGTTGGGTTCCATCTCCAAACCTGAATCCTCCCCAACTGTTAGAACCATAGCAGTTGTGATTGTCGTAAGGGCATTGGTGGTATTTCTGTCCGTAGTATCCATGTGGCCCTCTTCCTTGTCCATGGTAGGGCCCTCTTGCGAGTACGGGTATGGTTATTAGAGATATGCCTGCTGCAACTGCCAGTGTGCCTAAGAGCTTTTTCATTGTTGCACCTCCTAAAAAGTTTTCTTGCTTTAGCCTTTATGCAATATGTGTGCCAAAATGGATATTTTGACGTAACTCATTTTTACTTAATGATGTTTATGTTTTTGCTTGTATTTGGTGACCCTATGTTTCCGACAATTTTGTAACACAATCCGACAAAATTGTCGGTTTATTGTTGGCATCTTTAATGTAAGGTGCTGGTATAATTGGGATATATTAATTGGCATCCATTTCGCTTTGTGTCTTTTGCAAGAAAAGAATTAGGAGGTGGAGGATGTTCAGAAAAATGGCTCTTTTGGGGTTTGTTACTCTCGTGATGTTTGTATCTTCATCTTTTGCTTTTCAGAGGTGTATATGGAATGGTGACTATGTGGAAATGTCAGGTAAGGTTGAGGATGTGTCCCCACCTGTGGCTTTTGTGGTTTCTGAAGGTACTCGTTACGTGTTGAGGCTCGGTCCTTACTGGTTCTGGACTGAACGAAATTACACTCTTACCAGAGGAGAGGAAGTGGAAATAAAGGGTTGGAAGTCTGGTGAGATGGTTCTTCCTAAGGAGATTGTAAAAGCAGATGGAACTGTTCTTAGCTTTAGGGATGAGAATGGAATACCATTGTGGAGGAGAGGGATGGGATGCGGCTGCATGACAAGGTAGGTTTTTGGTGGTCTTTTGCAGTGTTAGGCATGTGTTTTGTAGGTGTGATGGTTTTAAGTGGTATGTTTGCAATTGATAAGGTTATGGATAGGCATAAGAGGGAAGATGCTCAGACGGTAGTATTGCTTTTGAGGAATCGTATAGTTGGTTATATGGATCTCTTAAAGGTTATGCCCGATCCTCCTGAGTTTGTGAAGAGTTTTGGTTGGCTTGTGGATGAGTTGCAGGGAACTCCAGGACTTGTGGGGATAAGACTTTTTCTGAATGGAACGGAAGTCTTGGATACATTTCCTGTGGGGTACCGAATACCAAAGCGAATAGATGAGAGGTGTTTTACTGGTTTTGAGGTTGGTGATGTATTCTATTTTTGTGATAGTTTTAAAGTTCCCTATGGTAGATTCAAGATTATGGTTGCGAGGGATATAGCGTTTAGCAATAGACTGATGTCTGAAATAAAGATTTATGGTTTTTTGCTGTGGCTTGTAGCTTCTTTCTGTATGTTTCTCGTTGCCCGGTTTTTCTAT
>WGAU01000176.1 GCA_015494645.1 Aquificota bacterium | reverse complement strand
CCTATAACGCGTTTGTGCAGCTCCTCCTCCATCCTCAAGAGCTTTTGAGCTTCCTCCTCAAGCAACTTGTGAACGGGGATGCCCGTCCATTTGGAGATGATTTCGGCTATGTCCTCGTCCTCCACCACCTCTTTGAGAAGTTTCCTCTTGCTCTGGATTTTTGCAAGCCTTTGGTTGGCTTCCTCAAGCTCTCTGTTTAAACGCATGAGCACATCGTATTTGATTCTGGCTGCCTTCTCTAAATCACCCTGCCTTTCCGCAAGCTCAAGCTCGTGCTGTGCCTGATTGATCTGCTCCTTTAGCTGGCGCACCTTCTGTATAGCCTCTTTTTCAGCAAGCCAGTGAGCTTTTAGCTCGTCAAACTCCTCTTTAAGCTGGGCAATCTTTTTCTCTATAACCTCCAGCTCCTCGCTGGATTTGCCCTCAAGCTTTAAAACCTCCCTTTCTATCTCAAGTTGCCTTATCTTTCTCGCTATGTCGTCAAGCTCAGAGGGCATACTGTCTATCTCCATTCTGAGCTTTGCCGCAGCCTCATCTATGAGATCCACCGCCTTGTCTGGAAGACGCCGATCAGGGATGTATCTTGCAGAAAGATATGCCGCAGCTATTATGGCAGAATCCGAGATCCTCACGCCGTGGTGTATCTCGTAGCGCTCCTTTAACCCTCTCAAGATAGAAACGGTCTCCTCAACAGAGGGTTCGGAAACGTAAACGGGCTGGAACCTTCTTTCAAGGGCGGGATCCTTTTCAATATACTTTCTGTATTCGTCCACGGTGGTGGCACCTATGCAGTGAAGCTCTCCCCTCGCAAGGGCAGGCTTTAAGATGTTTGCGGCATCCATTGCTCCCTCAGCCCTTCCCGCCCCCACAAGGGTGTGTATCTCGTCTATAAAAAGGATGATCTTGCCCTCCTTCTCCTGTATCTCCTTGATGACTGCCTTCAGCCTTTCCTCAAACTCACCCCTGAACTTGGCTCCCGCAAGAAGGGCACCCATGTCAAGGGCAAGGATGCTTTTGTCCTTTAAGGTAGTGGGAACATCCCCTTTGGCGATTCTCTGGGCAAGTCCTTCAACGATGGCTGTTTTTCCAACTCCAGCATCGCCTATGAGGCAGGGATTGTTCTTCCTGCGTCTTGAAAGGATCTGAATGACCCTCCTTATCTCCTCGTCTCTTCCTATGACAGGATCAAGCTTGCCCTGCCTTGCAAGCTCTGTAAGATCAACGCAGTATTTTTTGAGAGCCTGATACCTTTCTTCTGCCGTCTGATCGGTAACCCTGTGGGGACCCCTCACCTCGGAAAGCGCCTTCAAGAGCTCCTCAAAGCCTGCTCCCATGGACTTGAGTATGTCATGGGCATAGGAGCCGGGCTCTTTGGCAACGGCAAGCAATAGATGCTCGGTGCTTATGTAGGAGTCCTTCAGCTCTTTGGCTAAGTTGTTTGCCTCCTCAAAGACCCTGCTTAGCTTGGGAGAAAGGTATATATCCCCAACTCCAGAAACTTTGGGAAACTTGGAGAATGTATCCTCAAGCCTCCCCTTAAGGAGGCTTATGTCCACACCGCATTTTTGCAGTATCTCGCCTACGGGTCCTTCCTGATCTATCAGGGCGTAAAGCAGGTGTTCCGGCTCAAGCTGCTGGTGCTCCCTGCTTGAGGCTATCTCTCTCGCCTTTGCAATGGATTCCTGAGCCTTTATGGTGAATCTATCAAGGGATATCATTTAAGCATCACCTCCTTCTTCAACGATTTCTATTTTTACAAGCTTGCTCACAGGTACCTTAACAAGACCCGGCTGTTGCATGCGCCTCACCTCTATCTCCATGTAGCGTTTGAGAAGTTCGGTAAGTTTTTCAATCTCTGCTTGTAGCTCTTCTATTTGCTCCTTCATACGAAGGATTATCTCTACACCGGCAAGGTTCACACCAAGGTCCCTTGTGAGGCTCACTATGGTTCTTAAGCGCTCCACATCCTCGTCAGAATACAGCCTTGTGTTCCCCTCGCTCCTTGCAGGCTTTATAAGCCCCTCTCTCTCGTAAAGCCTCAAAGTCTGGGGATGAACCCCAAGCATCCTCGCAACGGCGCTTATCTGGTAAAGTGGTTTCTTTCTGTCTTCATCCTGCCTCTTCATAACTTACCTCCCGAATCTCTGCAGTATCTCCCTTCTTGGATTCACCGGATTACGCTGGGCGATTTCTCTTAGCATCTGGATGCTGGCACCGTCTAAGTTCTTGGGAACCACCACCTGCACCTCCACAAATAGATCCCCGTATCCACCGCCTCTAAGCCTCGGCATTCCCTTGCCCCTGAGCCTCAACTTCTGACCGCAACTGGTTCCGGGAGGTACTCTAACCTTAACTCTGCCGTCCAAGGTGGGCACCTCAATTTCAGCCCCCAAAGCTGCTTCCCAGAAGGTTATGGGCACTTTGCAGTAAAGGTTGTCCCCTTTTCTCTCAAAAAAGGGATGGGAACGCACCTTGGTGATTATGTAAAGATCCCCTGGGGGGCCACCTGCAATACCCGGTTCACCTTTTCCAGCAACTCTTACCCTCGTTCCGTTGTCCACACCGGGAGGGATTCGCACCCTGATGGTCTCCGGCACACCGCCTCTGTTAACGGTTATATCTGCAAAAAGCCCTTTGTAAGCATCCTCAAGGGAAAGCTCAAAGGTATACTCTATATCCCGACCCTTTTGGGGACCAGCGTAGGTTCTCTTTCCAAAGCCAAAATCGCTTCCGAAGAACTTTTCAAATATGTCCCCTATATCGCCAAAGCCAAAGTCAAAGTTGCCAAAGTGAACCCTGAAGCCGCCGGTGGAGAAATCCTGGAATCCAGAAAAGCCAGATGCACCAGTTCCTGCACCAGCTCCCTGACTAAATGCAGCGTGCCCAAACTGATCGTAAAGCTTCCTCTTTTCCGGATCGGAAAGCACCTCATAAGCCTCGGTTATCTCTTTAAACTTTTCCTCCGCCTCCTTGTTTCCGGGATTGAGATCGGGATGATACTTTCTCGCAAGGCGCCTGTAAGCTTTTTTTATTTCCTCCTGTGTGGCATTTTTAGGCACACCGAGAATCTCGTAGTAATCTCTTTTGGTCGCCATGGCACTCCCCCTTTAGAAAGGGGGAGGGAGGGTCTATCCCCCTCCCCTTACTTTTTCTCCTCAAAGTCGGCGTCTATAACTTCGCCCTCACCGGAGCTTCCAGATGTGGAAGATGCTCCAGAAGTACCGGTTGCACCACCAGCACTACCGGTTGCGCCACCTGCGGCGCTTGCAGCCTGCTGATACATGTATTGGGCAAGCTTGTGGGATACCTGAGTAACCCTATCTATAGCCCTCTTTATAT
>WGAU01000175.1 GCA_015494645.1 Aquificota bacterium | reverse complement strand
TTCCTGTCAAGCTGGTATCCCATTTGTTCCAAAGCCTCGGCTATGTCCCTGGAGGTAACCGAACCGAAAAGTTTGCCTTCCTCTCCTGCCTTTTTCTTTATAACTACATTTAGATCGGAAAGCTTCTGAGCAAAAGCTTCGTATCTCTTTTTCTCCTTGTTAACCTTCTGGAGGATCATTTCCCTCTGTTTCTCCAGCGCCTTCACGTTCTTGGCAGTAGCCCTCAAAGCAAGACCTCTGGGTATGAGAAAATTTCTGGCGTATCCGTCCTTCACGTTCACAATATCACCGGCCCTTCCCAATCCTTCAACATCCTCCTTCAGTATAACTCTCATTCTCCTTCCTCCCGCTTCACATGAGTATTTTTATGGTAGCTTTATCAAGAAGGGTGTTCAACCATTTCTGATATCTCTTCTCCGTCCTTTCTTCAAGAAGTTTCTTCCTTATCTGCTCCTTCACCTTCTCAAAGGGGGCATAGTTCTCTTTAAGCCTCTTGCCTACCTTTAAGATATAGTATCCCTCCGGCCTCTCAACGAAGGCCAGCTCTTTATCCGAATCAAACACTACTTTGTCAAGATCCTCCAGCAGTTCCCCTCTCTCCACAAAGCCTAAATACCCTCCCCTTTCGGCATTGGGGCCTTTTGAGTATTTCTTAGCCAGAGCTTCAAAGGAGAATCCCCCAGCCACTTTAGCAAATATCTCCTCTGCCAGCGCTTTCCCTTCCTCCTTAGGGATGAATATAAGCCACACCTCCGCAGCAGGAGGACGCTTGAACTCCTCTTTGTGGGTCTTGTAGTATTCTTTTACCTCTTCGTCTGGAACAGCAACGTGCATTCTAATCTCGTAGTTCATAAGCCTGTTGATGGTAATCCTTCTTCTTATCTCTTCTCTGTAAGCCTCAAGGGTAATACCCCTCTCCTCAAGAAACTTTTTGAACTCTTCATCGCTTAAGTGATTTTCCTTCTTAAAGTTTTCTATATACGAGTTCACCACATCATCACTGGCCACAAGTCCCAATTTTTCAGCCTCTTGCATCTGTAGCTCTTCCATGATCACTTTCTTGAGCACCTCCCTTAGGGGAAGATCCTGACCAGTGGCGTTTTTTATAAATATGGCTCTCTCCTGTAGCTCTGTGAGGGTTATGGGCTTTCCATTCACCACAGCGACTATCTTCTCAATCACCACAGCCTGTGCGGTAGAAAGCACCCAAAAAAACATCCCAATAAAAAGCAAAAGTCTCATCCCTGCACTCCTTCCTTCGCCTCTACACCGGCCGCCTCTTCCAACATCTCCACGAGCCTAACCGGATCTTTAACCGGCGTTGTAATTACCTTGGCGGACTTTCTCAAGAACTGGGGAGATGACTTGAGCAGCTTCTGAGCATCCTCCTCGCAAGCAAGCTCAAGGTAGAAACCGGTGCTTCTCTGCTGAAGTTTCACAATGCCCAGTTTTTTGCAAAAGACCTTCATCTTTGACAGTAAAAAGAGTCCTTCTACTTCTTTAGGCATTTGACCGAAACGGTCCCTAATCTCTTCCTTTATCTCCTTTATCTCGTCAAGCTCAGCGGACATTAGCCTTCTGTAAATTGCCATCTTCACATTCTCATCGGACACGTAATAATCGGGAAGGTAAGCCTCAAAAGAGACTACAAGAGTGGGTTCAATCTCCACCTCCCTGAACTCTCCTTTAAGCTTGGCAACAGCCTCTTCCAGCAGGTTTAGGTACTCCTCAAGCCCAACTCCAGCCACATGTCCCGATTGCTCTTTGCCTAAAATGTTTCCCACCCCCCTTATCTCCATATCCCTTAAGGCCAATCTCAAGCCTGATCCAAGTTCGGAAAACTCTTGAAGAGCCTTCAAACGCTTCTTAGCCTCTTCCGTTACCATGCCCGGTGTGACCAAGAAATACGCATAGGCGGTTTCGTTTCCCCTTCCTACCCTTCCCCTCAACTGATATAGCTGGGCGAGACCGAACTTCTCTGCCCCCACCACAACGAGGGTATTGGCGTTGGGGATATCCAATCCTGCTTCCACAATGGCCGTTGATACCAAAACATCTATCTCCCCCCTAACAAACCTGTACATAACCTTTTCCAGCTCGGAGGCCTTCATCTTCCCGTGGGCCACCTCCACTTTTGCTCCAGGGCACAAAATCCTCACCGTGGAAGCCAAATCTTCAAGTCCCTCTATCCTGTTTTGCACCACAAAGACCCTGCCTCCCCGCTTCATTTCCTTAGTAATGGCCTTCCTGAGGGTTTCCCTCTTGTAAGTGGCAACGAATGTTTTAACCGATGTTCTTCCCTCCGGTGCCGTCTCTATTACGCTGATATCCCTCAATCCGGAAAGGGCCATGTTCAGGGTTCTTGGAATGGGGGTTGCAGAAAGCATGAGAACATCAACGTTGGCTCTCAATTCTTTGAACTTCTCCTTTTGCCTGACCCCGAATTTGTGCTCTTCATCTATTACAACCAGTCCTAAGTCTTTGAATTCCACATCCTTTGACAGGAGCCTGTGGGTACCGATAACTATATCCACCTCTCCCTTTTTCAGTCCCTCAATTACCCTTTTTTGCTCTTTTGGAGTTCTAAATCTGCTCAAAACCTCCACCGTCACCGGAAAGTCCCGGAACCTTTCCTTGAAGGTTTCGTAGTGCTGTTCTGCAAGCACAGTGGTGGGAACCAGAACCGCCACCTGCTTACCGTCCATCACCGCTTTGAAAGCGGCCCTCATGGCAACCTCTGTCTTGCCAAAGCCCACATCTCCGCATATGAGTCTATCCATGGGCTTCTCACTCTCCATGTCCCTCTTCACATCCTCAATGGCCCTGAGCTGATCGGGAGTCTCCTCATAGGGAAAGCTTTCCTCAAACTCCCGCTGCCACGGCGTATCAGGGGAAAAGGCAAAGCCTTTGGAAAGGGAGCGCTTGGCCTGAAGCTCCAGAAGCTCCTGAACAAACTTCTCCACCTCTTTCTTAACCTTTTCCCTAACCCGCTTCCAAGTGGATCCTCCGAGCTTGTCTATCCTCGGAGGCTCACCGCCAGCCCCCACGTACTTCTGAACCTGATTGAGGCGATCAACGGGAACATAGAGCACATCCCCATCTTTATACTCTATGGCCGCAAACTCCCTTTGAAGCCCGTCAACCTCCCTTTTTTTAAGCCCTAAGAACCTGCCTATGCCGTGATCCCTGTGGATCACGTAGTCCCCTGCGGTAAGGCTCCTCAAGGATAGAACCAACTTGCCTTTAGCAGAAGTTCTCTTTGTCCTTTTTCTCTTTCTCTTGCCAAAGATATCTCTTTCGGTGAGGAAGAAAACCCCTTTAGACGGCCATACAAAACCCTCCCTTAAATGCCCCACCAGTATGTAAAGGCCGGTTCTCACAAGCCCTCTTTTGTACTTTACCCTCCTTGGGGAAAGCCCCCTTTCCAAAAACAGCTCCCTTACCGCTTCAACCCTGTCCTCACCATCTACAACTACAAAGCCCTTGAAGCCTTCCTTAAGCAGGGAAGCTGTCCTTGAAACCACGTAGTCTATTCTCTTTTCTCCTCTAAGGGCCGCATCCGCCATAAAGCCCGTTTCCACTTCCGCTTTTCCCTCTTCGCTGAAAGGCTCAAGGATCTCATCAAACCCAGAGAGCTTCAGCTCCTCACCAAACCAAAAGGATGCATCCTCAAGCTCTGAGTCCACAGCCTCAGGATCAACCACCACCCTGTGATCAAAGGATGCAACTTCTTCCAGAGGAACAAAATCTTCCTCTTTGAAGGGATATATGGTGAGGGAACCGGCCTCTCTTATGGATCGCTGAGTGGAAGGTTCAAAAATCCTTATGGACTCTATCTCATCACCCCAAAGCTCTATTCTGTAGGGCTTGGCGGTGTTGACGGGGAAGATATCAATCACATCTCCCCTCACACTGAATCCTCCGGGGGCTTCCACCACAGGAACCCTTGTATAGCCCATGTCCACAAGCTGCTTGAGGAATTCATCCCTAACAAGTTCACCACCTTTAACCAGCACCTGAACCCTTTCAAGAAAGCTATCGGGATGGCATACCCCCTGAGCCAGCCCGTAAACTGTGGCCACCACCACATACCTATCCCTTGATATAAATGCCTCGCAGGTTTTAAGCCTTTCCCTCAGGATGGAAACAGAAGGCTGAAGGCCACTCTCAACGGAAACATCCCACGAGGGAAGGTAGAAAGCTTCTGTAAACGTTCTTATCTCCCTTACTAAGTGGGCCGCTTCCTCCTCGGGAGCCACTACCAAGATCCTATCCCGATCAAAGGACAGATCTCCTATATAAAAAGCTGCTGGAGAACCTAAAAGGGATCGCTTTTTCATCTAAAACAGGTTGAGGGATAGGTATCTGTCTCCGCCGTCGGGGAAGATAACGACAATTCTTCCCGATCCTATCTTCTCCGCCACCTTCAAAGCTCCAACCAGAGCAGCGGCGGAAGATATTCCCACGAAAAGCCCCTCTTTCTTAGGGATAACCTTTACCAACTCAAAGGCTTCCTCGTCACAAACCCTTATAACCTCATGAGGAAAGGAAGGATCGTATATCTTGGGTACGCGGGCATCCTCTAAACTCTTCAGTCCCTGTATGCTGTGCTTGGGTGGAGGCTCCACCCCGAATACCGCTATGTTGGTATCGTACTCCTTGAGACGCCTTCCAACACCCATAAGAGTGCCCGATGTGCCTATCCCTGCTACAAAGGCGTCTAACTTCCCTCCTGTTTGGGCAATTATCTCCAACCCAGTGGTTTCGTAATGAGCCCTTACATTGTCAGGATTATCAAACTGATTGGGCATGAAATACTTATCGGGATCGCTGTTGTATATCTCCTCCGCCAGCTCTATGGCACCATCGGTTCCTTTATCTCCCGGCGAAAGCACAAGCTCCGCCCCGTAAGCCTTAAGAAACTGTCTTCTCTCTAAACTCACCGACTCTGGCATGACGATCTTGATCCTGTAGCCCTTAACGGCAGCAATCATGGCAAGCCCTATACCGGTATTCCCAGAGGTGGCTTCAAGAATAACCTTATCCTTGGTCAACTCTCCCCTCTTTTCCGCCCCTTCAATCATGTAAAGGGCTGCTCTGTCTTTTACACTACCTCCCGGATTAAAGGCTTCCACCTTTGCAACGATCTCCACCTTATCCGAGGAAAAATGCCGCAGCTTCACCAGAGGAGTGTTGCCTATAAGTCCTAGTATATCTTTGGCTACCCTCATGATGGTGTAGAGTATAACTTTACCCCCCTTTTGTAAAGACCGAGACGGGTAAGCACCATACCCTTTGGTGAAATCACTGCGGATATCCCTGAGTTTGCGCAGCGGAAGAGGTATCTCCGGTTCTCAACGGCTCTCAGCACCGCTGACCACATATGAACATAAGGAGCAATGGTTTTGTCAAACCACATGTCGTTGGTGATGTTTACCAAAAAGTCCGCATCCTTGGCGTACCTGTTTATGTAATCGGGGAATGACATCTCATAACAAATGCCACACACAAGCCTTCTGTGGCCCATACGCATCACCGGAGGCTTATGTCCCCTTAAGAAATCTGCCGGAAGATATATGGGAAGTATACTTTTCAGAATTCTGCGTAGAGGGATAAACTCCCCAAAGGGCACCAGAACCTGCTTATCATACTCGTCCACCTCCCTTCCGCCCTTTACAATAACAGCCCTGTTCAAGTACATGGGTTGCTTATCAAAGATCCTGTAACTCACCACTCCAATAAGCACATAAGAGCTGCACTTCTTTAATCTGTTGAGGACCCATGCCGTCCTTTGGATATTCCTTTTCCAGTAAAAGGGAAAGGCTGTTTCCGGCACCACCACAAGATCAACTTTATCGCATACAGAAAGCACCATATCGGTAATAAGTCTTATGTTTCTGTCCATCAAGGAAGGATTCCATTTCTCCTCTATACCCAAATTGGGCTGAACAAGAGCCACTTTTACGGGAACTTGGGGATCTTTATAGGAAAACCAAAGCGCCGCATTTAAAAGCACAAACGTCAGTGCCACGAGTACATTGATCCATTTTCTAT
>WGAU01000174.1 GCA_015494645.1 Aquificota bacterium | reverse complement strand
GAACCTCAATAGAACACCAAAGAAGAGACCTCCTACGATGAGCGTTTTATATAACTGCGTTTGCTATAATTCATACAAGAACATACAACTACTTAACAAAAAATTTACTTGACAGTTTACAAACGCAGTATATTTTAATCTATGTCTAAGTCAAAGTCCTTAAAGAGGAGGTGCGGTCATGGTGCAGGATGTTAAAATCAGAGGAGACAGGTACTCTCCCGTTCTAAGGGAGAAGAAGAAGGCCTTCCAGCTTCCAAAGGACTTGAGGGAAAAGGTATTCTCCCCTGATCCCGAAATGGAAGAGAAGAGAACCCCCAAATACTCAAAAGCTGGACAATCCCAGTAGTTCTCTGACCTTTCTCATGTTCTTGATATCCCAGTTTGTTCCCCATGGAGTTTCCATGATCAAGGGACAAGACCTAATCACTGGGTGGGAGAGGATATTCCTGAATCCCTCCTCCCCAATCTCTCCCATCCCAATGTGCCAGTGTCTGTCCACCCTCGAGGCAAAAGGTGTTTTAGAATCATTCAAATGAACCAGCTTTAACCTATTAAGGCCAAGAAGGCTATCAATTATTTCCAAAAACTCGTCAAGCCCAGCTTTGGTGTGTATCGGATAACCTGCCTGAAAGGCATGGGCAGTATCCACACACAAAGCGAGTCTATTATCTTGCTCTCCCACCTCTTCCTCAATGTGATACAACTGCTCAATCCTGTATCCTACCTCGCTTCCCTGCCCAGCAGTATTTTCCATAAGAATAGCCACCCCTTCAGTTTCTCTAAGGGCCGTCTTTAATGCAGAAGCGATTAGCTTGATCCCTTCCTTATAGCCTTTATCCTTAAGCTTACCTACATGCACCACAACCCCCTTCAAACCCAACAAAGCGGCTCTTTTCAGCTCCTGAATCAGCATACCAACGGACCTTTTGTAAAGCTCTCCGGATGCACAAAAATTCGCAAGGTAGGGAATGTGAGAAAAATATACATCTATGTTTGATGCTTCAGCCTTTTCCCGGAACGCTCTCGCCTCTTCCTCGGTGATAATCCTTCCTTTCCAGCTTCTCGGATTGGAAGTAAATATCTGAAAGGTAGAACAGCCAAGCTTCTCAGCCCTGTCAAATGCCTTGTGAAGCCCCCCAGCTACAGACACATGGAATCCTACCAAAGGAACATCTTTATCAGTAGGCATATATTTTGCCGTAAGGTCTGGTGGATACGGGGATAAGTTTGGTGAAAGACTCAGACATTATTTCATCCACATCCAACCCGTGATCCTTAAAGTCCTCGCAGTACTCTGATATATGTTTTCTCAAAAGCAACTTGTCCTCTTCGGTAACTTCAACCACCCCTACTTCCTTTCCAAAAAGATAGGGATCAACCTCTCCCCTTATGTATATGGTTCCACCGTGCATACCCGTTGCCAAAAAGTTACCAACTACGGGTCTGTCATCGTCATCCCACAGATTCAGAAGTATCAATATACCACCCGCCATGTACTCGCCAAAGAAATCTCCTGCCTTGCCACCTATTATGATAACGGGCACCATATCTTTATACGTCTTCATGTGTATGCCCGTTCTGTAGCCTATGTCCCTCAGTATGTGCAGCTTACCTCCCCTCATGCCATAACCACAGACGTCTCCTGCCATGCCATGGACAACTATCTTTGTGCCTTCCATGGTGTTACCCACACCGTCTTGAGCATTGTCGTAAACAATGATGGTACCCCTCTTCATGAACACACCGAGGTCGTTTCCCGCAACGCCGTGGATCTCTATAAAAACTTCTTCCATTATACCCGCACCGATGTACCTCTGACCATTCACATTCTCAAGGATAAAGTGACGGTAACCCTCAGCTACTTTATCCCTAATCATCTGGTTAAGCCTTCTGTAATGCATCCCCTTGGCATCTATTATCAAAGGCTCCATCTAAGGCTCCCTCCTACACCTGATACTCTCTAAACTGTTCACCACCGTCAAAGTCTTCAAAGAGGGCAATCACAGGATCTCCTGCCTTGGGTGCCCAAACCCTATCGGGAGATGGGCATACTTCCCTTATTGCCGATTCCTCACTCGCCATGTAAACCTTGTCATCCTTTACCGCAGCCACAAATGGTCTGAGCTTTATCCTGTCGTTCAAACCCATCAGACCCCCGTTCCAAGACACCAGTATGGCAAAGGGACCGTTAAGGAGAGCCGCACCATAGACCATACGTATAGCAGTAAAGAGCCTTCTTTGCCTTTCAGGCAGTCTATCTATGTCCTTCCAGAAAGGACTCGCCAAAGCATAAGCTGCTATCCTCAGCGGTAGTTTGTGTCTTCTAACCAAAAGATCTATAAGATAGGCCACCACTTCAGTATCTGTTCTAAGGGTACATTTGTAGCCAAACATCTCAAGGTAACGTTTATTGGTACCATAAGAAGATATCTCTCCATTGTGCACCACCGCCCAATCCAAAAGGGTGAAGGGATGTGCGCCACCCCACCATCCGGGGGTGTTGGTGGGAAACCTTGTATGGGCTGTCCACAAGTAAGCCTGATACTCCTCTATGCGGTAAAACTCACCTATCTCATCTGGCTCACCAACACCCTTGAACGCACCCATGTTCTTGCCAGAAGAGAATACGTAGGCACCTTTTATCTTATCGTTTATGTCCATGACCGCCTTCATAACGAAATCTTCTTCCACGAAACTCTCTACATCGGGAGGTTCTATGGGTTTAAGGAAGTAACGCCACAGAAGCGGGCTTTCCTGTATATTCTTGGTTTTTTTGGTGGGAATCTCCTCGTAATGAATCACGTGGAAGTGCTTTCTTATGTACTCCTCCGTCTCTTTCCTTGCCAATTCGTCATCGTACATAACGTGAAACGCATAGGCATCGGCAAACTGGGGGTAAATGCCATAACCAGCATAGCCAGCCCCCAAGCCATTACCCCTCTCTATCATGTGGGAAATGGATCTAATAATGGTCTCTCCGGGGATCAAGATCTTCTTTCTGGAAATGATCCCCGCCAGTCCACAACCAGATATTTCTCTATCCCTCGTCGTCAGCACCATCATAGAAGCATACCCCCTTGTCATCAAAGGCACATATTTCCTCTATCCTGGCGGAATAGCCGGTAAATAGCTTTCTATAGCTGTAGGGAAACACTGCCCACCCAAAACGTCTTATATTTTTACGATCGGAGAAGTTCATGGCAGGCAAAGCTCCATCTATGGGATATATAGCCTCTGGAAGGCTTATGTGCTCAACCAGTAGCTCTTTAAAGTAGGAAACGTCCATGCGGCTCCAGATAAGTCCGGTATAAAGACCAGCCCTTCTTATATCCCCTATAACACAAAAGCCCAAAAGTCTGTTGTTGGCTATGACAACCTTGCGGTAAACACCTTTACTCTCATCAATGAACTTCAGCACCTCAATAGATGCCTCTTCATCCTCTCCCACAGCACTCATTCCCGCTGAGACCACCTGAAAACCAAAGAAACCAATAGAGTTAATGGGAAAGCCTCCTACAAAGCGTCTCCTACCGCCTGCCATATTGGCACCGGCTATAAGTCCGTGCCTGTAGGCTATAGGCCAAACAAGGTTGGGTCTTTTCTGACCTAAGATAATATCGTAAGATTCAGCACAATCTCCAGCAGCATAGACACCCTCCACGTTTGTTTCCATCATGTCGTCAACTATGATACCTTTGTTCACCTCTATGCCAGAGCCTTCTACGGGTGTCGTATTAGGCCTTACTCCCACCGCCACCACAACAGCATCGCACTCTATCTTGGCACCGCTTTTCAGTTCCACCCGCCTCACTTTTCCAGAAGCATCCCTTCCTACCCCCACCACCGAATCACCGAGGACATAAGAAATACCGGCCCTATCAAGGGCTTTCTCCGCAAAGGAGCTTCCTTCCTTATCCAAAACCATGGGAAGGATACGATCCATAAGTTCAACGATGACCACCTCTTTGTCCCTTTTGGCAAGGGCCTCTGCGGTCTTCATACCAATCATACCGGCACCGATAACAACGACTTTTTTAATATCTTCAAGTCGTCCTGCAAGAGCCTTCATGTCGGCTATGGTGGTAAAGGTGTAAACATCGGGCCCGTCAATGCCTTCTATAGGAGGGATAAAGGGCTTGCCACCCACCGCAAGAAGCAGCTTATCAAAAGCCACCTTCTTGCCGTCCGACAGATAAGCCGTTCTCTCGGAAACATCCACGCCATCAAGCTTCACATTGTAAAGAACTTCCACCTTATTCTGCTGGTAAAAAGATTCCCTTTTATACGGCAGTCTCCACTCTTCAACATCCCCTGCCAGCACATAGGTTATGAGGGGACGACAGTAAGCCGTGTAGGGTTCAGGAGAGATAACGGTTATTCTGCCCTCTTTATCCCTCTCTCTAATGGCCTGTATGGCCGAAACAGCTGCAACCGAATTGCCCGCTATAAGATACTCAGCCACTTACCCCTCCTTAACCTTCAACAAATGGTTCTTCTTCCTCTTCAGGCAACTCAAACACAAGTTCTTCCGTTGTATCAAAAACAAGCGCCCTATTAGGGCACGCCTGAACGCAAGCGGGAAGCTCCCTGTCGGGGCAGAGATCACACTTAGCAGCCTTTTTTGCACCCTCCTTGGGATTTACCGCTCCCCAAGGACAGGAAACCACACACATGTAGCAGCCCACACAGATATCCTCGTAAACGATAACCCTACCATCAGGCTCCTTATGCATGGCACCTGTAATGCATGCTTCCACGCAGTAAGGCTCATCGCAGTGCCTGCAGTTCAGGGAAAAGGAAAAATTCCTGTCCACTTCCACCGTTGTGAAAGACTGCGGTTTTCCATTGAAAAAGGTCATTATGGGATCTTTGAATTCTGAATGCTCAATGGCACACGCCACCTCGCACAGGCGACAGCCCATACAGTTTTCCTCTATGGGATACACTCTCTTTATACGATGGTTCATAATCCTTCCCCCGCAGGAAGTACTCCAAGGATGTCCATCTCCTCCTTGGTAAGGCCTACCGCCCTGAGTCTCAATCTATTGCCCTTAAGGGACTCTATGGCGTTTATACCCATGAGTCCCAGCATCTCCTTCATCTCGTGCGCCCAGCCCTTTAGCAAGTTTATAAGACGCTCAGCGGCTATCTCAGGATTGAGCCTATTGGCTATATAGGGATCGTTGGTGGTTATGCCCCATGCACATTTTCCTGTGTAGCACTTATGACAGAGGGTGCAGCCAACCGCAAGAAGAGCAGCGGTCCCTATGTAAACGCCGTCAGCTCCCAAGGCTATGGCTTTTATAACGTCCGCACTGTTTCTTATTCCGCCTGCTGCTATGATGGACACCCAGTTCCTTATCCCTTCATCCCTCAACCTCTGATCCACAACGGCTATGGCGATCTCCACCGGAATGCCCACGTAATCCCTGACGATGGCAGGAGATGCTCCCGTTCCTCCCCTAAAGCCATCAAGAACAATAATGTCCGCTCCCGCTCTGGCTATTCCGCTGGCGATGGCTGCCACATTGTGAACAGCAGCTATCTTCACGCTCACAGGCTTTTCGTAGTTGGTAGCCTCCTTAATGGCGTATATAAGCTGGCGCAGATCCTCTATGGAGTAAATATCGTGGTGAGGAGCAGGAGATAGGGCATCGGAACCCACAGGAATCATCCTCGTTTTGGAAATCTCCTCGTCCACCTTTTCACCGGGCAGATGGCCACCTATACCAGGCTTTGCCCCCTGCCCGATCTTAATCTCAACGGCAGCAGCAACTTTAAGATACTCGGCACTTACCCCGAAACGGCCCGATGCCACCTGCACTATGGTGCAGTGCCCGTATTTGTAAAGATCCCTGTGAAGAGAACCTTCACCGGTATTCCAGTAAGTTCCCATGGCATCGGCAGCCGCCGCCATGGCTTTGTGCATGTTAAGATTTAAAGCTCCGTAAGACATGGGAGCGAAAATCACAGGCACTTCAGCAACAAGATTGGGATAAAGCTCAGTCTTCAAATCGGGCTCGCCGTTTTCGTCATACTCTATCTTCAACGCATCGGGCTTTCTTCCAAGAAATGTCCTCAACTCCATGGGTTCACGCAAGGGGTCTATGGACGGGTTGGTAACCTGACAGGCATCTATAAGAAGGTGGTCCCAGTAAACCCTGAATCTTCTATCATTACCGCCACCTGTGAGTATAACACCGCCCTGATCTGCCTGTTTGTAAATATCCCTTATGGTTCTGGCATCCCAGTAAGCATTATGTTTGAACTCGTTGGATACTGCCCTCACCTTTATGGCACCGGTAGGACACATAGCTTCGCATCTCTTGCATCCAACGCACTTGTGCTCGTCAGTGATCACCTTTTTGGCGTAAGGAAGATAGTAGGTGGCATCGTAGGTGCACTGCTGAACGCAACAACCACAAACAATGCATTTATCGTAATCCCTTTCGAGTTCAAACACAGGAAAGGAAGACAGAGATTTATACAGCATCCAAAATCCTCCCTGTTAGAAGCTGTTAACGCAAGGGGTGCTTTATTTAGACCAAAAAACAAGATTTGTCAAATTTTGACAAAGGCTGTTCGAAAAATTCGGTGAATAGATCTTGACGAAAGGGAAGCCAAAGATTAGCTCCCCCAATACGAGAAGAATCAAAATAACACAAGCAGTGATAACTGAAGAGTCCTCATCATCCAAAGGCAAACCAAGAATCTATTTGGATGCCCTATAAATTGCTATTTTTCTCTACCAAATCTTGAGGAACCTGTCCTACAGAGAAGTTCTTAAGGGTAGTTCCTGTAGTAGCAGTAACTTCATCAGGGAAAAGGATAGTTTTGACTGCTGGGACTGGAGGCTCCTATGCCAGTGAGGTGAAGCTTTTCATGGAGGCATTGGATGAGATTGAGTCTGGAACATTTCAGGGTGCACATTTGATTGCAGACAAATGCTACGACTGTATTGAGATCATGAAAAGGCTCAGAAAGCTCAAGATAAGACCTGCCATAAGGGTGAAGGAAACCTTTAGGAAAGGAATAAGGCATTCATTGAGGAAAAGGTCTAAGGTTTTGTGGGGGAAGTCTGGAGGCAACAGGTATTTGATTGAGAGCTTGTTTGGGA
>WGAU01000173.1 GCA_015494645.1 Aquificota bacterium | reverse complement strand
GTGCATATTCCAGTCAAACTCACCACCTGTTCCAGTGAAAGTATCCACCCTATGTAACACTCTGGCTCTGGCATACTGATCTTTACTCCAAAATGGATACTTTGAGGTGGTCCCCAATTATTAGACCAGCTATAAAATTCACAAACCACCTATTCAGGGTTTGTCGTCCTTTGACAAGCACCCCCAAACCCTTCCAAGGGTTAGAAATTGCGTCTATGGGGGCTGAAAATGGATCATAGGGACAAAGTTGATTTAGGGCGGCTGATTTGTTATCAGGTCAGTTGATGAAGAAGCTGGATCGCATAACCTTTGATCCCAACGTTATGGGGGGTAAGCCCTGCATCAGGGGCTTACGTGTTACAGTTGGCACCATAGTGGGGCTCGTTGCTTCTGGCCTGTCCAAGGAAGAGATACTTAAGCTTTACCCATACCTTGAGCCAGAAGACATTGAACAAGCCCTTGCCTATGCTGCTTGGCGTTCTGAAGAGGTAGAAGTTTCCTTTGGAGCAACCACCGGTAGAAACTTCTCATTGACATGAATCTTTCCCCTCTTCTGGTCAAATTCTTCAAAGACATGGGCTATAAAGCTGTACACTGGATTGACGTTGGCAATCCTGGAGCAACTGACAGGGAGATTATGGCATGGGCCAAGGAGAGGGGTTATGTGATTGTCACCCACGATCTTGATTTTGGGGCCATACTTGCAGCCACCGAGGCCAGCTTTCCAAGTGTGGTGCAAGTAAGGACTCTTGATGTGTCCCCTGAATCAATAGGTCCAAAGCTTGTTGATCTAATAGAAACGTACCGCAAGCCATTAGAGGAGGGAGCCTTAATTGTGCTTGATGATGACAAGGTGCGTGTAAGGATACTGCCTCTCAGAAAGCAAGACTGAGATATGAGGTGGTTCCCAATTATTAGACCAGCTATAAAATTCACAAACCACCTAATAAGGAGGGGATCACCATGGGAAGGAGAAAGAAGTACACTGCTGAGTTCAAAGCCAAGGTAGCCCTTGAAGCAATAAGAGAGGAAAAGACCATCAACGAGATAGCCTCACACTACGGCATACATCCCCAAATGGTCAGGGCCTGGAAAAGAGAGTTTCTCAAAAACGCTTCCAGAGTCTTTGAAGACCAACAAGAAACCCAAAGGCTCAAAAAAGAGCTTGAGAAAGCCTACAGGAAGATAGGGGAACTGGAGCTGGAACGGGATTTTTTTCAGATGTCTTGAAAATGGCGTAGATAAGAAGAAAAGGCGCAAGATGGCAAAGTATATGTCTACAAAATACAGAATGAGCCTCAGGAAAGTAACAAAACAGCTCCAAATTTCCCGATACAGCCTTTACTACAAACCCAAAGGGAAAACAAAGAAGATCTCAAGCTGATGAAGCTAACAGACCAGAAATACATAGAAGAAAGAAGTTTTGGACAAAAGGATCTCTCTCAAAAGGGTAAGAAGGCTCATGAGAAAGATGGGATTAAAGGCAGTCTATCCTGCTCCACATACTGATAGAGAGGTTCTAGACATCATCAGCACTGGGATATAAGACACCAAATAAGGTGTATTATGGACAAAAGCAGACTTTTGTGGCATGAATTAAAAGGAGGTTTTTGGTGGTCTAAAAATTGGGTACCATTTCATATATAGCTGGTCTAATAATTGGGGACCACCTCAGATATATTGAGGCAGCAGGCTTCATCAATCCAGTTGCCAACTATAATACTTAACAAGCTCCACCCTCAGCAATATCTACAAAACTGCCTGTAGGAACAATAGGTACACGCTGTACCGTCGGATGGATACCAATATGGGCATTCAAGTATGTGTTTTATGATGTACACAAGCAGTCTTTCAAAGCCCCCGTCCGTTATCCACTGGTTAAACTCTTCTACAGGTGCCATTGAATCTTTTCTCCTTCTGTCTGGTCTGACGTAGGGTTTCTCTTCTGCAGTTCTATAAAGGTCAACATAGGCAACGGCAAGTTTCTCTTCTTCTAAGCATAAGCTGTTCTTGAAAGCTAAATATGCATACAAAGGAAGCTGAATGCTTTCCAGTTTTTCTCTCAGGAATTTCAAGTGCTCTTCGCAGAGGTCTTGCGCTACCTTATCTACGCTGAAGCTCAAGATGTCCTTTTTCCAATCGGCTTTTCTGGAGCCTGTTTTGTAGTCTAAGATGAGTATGAAGGTTCCGCTTCCTGTACTGAACAGGTGCTCTGCCTCCCTTCGGTCTATCCTGTCTATCTTGCCGAATAACCTTATGGGGAGGGTTTCTCCATTAAGAGACACAAGTAAAGAAAGAGTCAAGGGTTTTTCCGTTGAGAGCACTTCTGTTTCTTCTGGATGCTTTTCTGCATAGGTTTTCAGTCTGTACTTTACCGTTTCATAGAGCAAGAACCTTTTTTCAGGGGATATGTTTTCTACATCTCCAAGGTGTTTCACAAACAAATTGAACAGCTCTTCGTGGTTCAGTTGGGATTTTTTGATCTTTTTTGGCAGGCCGAAGCTACGGTAATACTCGTCAAGGGCCCTGTGCATGGCGTCTCCAACTACTTTTAGGTCCACTTCATAGGGTTCGTCAGGAGCTTCAAGCTTAAGTAGCTTTTCATAGTAGAATTTCAAAGGACAAGAAATGTATAGGTCTATGAGGCTTACAGAGACAGGATTCTCTGTCAGTAGGAGCCTTAAGACATTTTTGTGCTCCTCAGTCTTTTTCAGGTAGTCCTTAACTGCAAGCACCTCGGGAGATATGGTT
>WGAU01000172.1 GCA_015494645.1 Aquificota bacterium | reverse complement strand
TCCTGAGTCTCCAGCCAAAGATCGGTTCCCTCTCTGGTTCTCTCTCCAACCCCGATAAAGACAGAAACACCACCGTGCTCTATAGCAATGTTTCTGATCAACTCCATTATGATAACGGTCTTCCCAACCCCTGCTCCCCCAAACATTCCTGTCTTTCCACCCTTAACATAAGGCTCAATAAGATCTATGACCTTAACACCTGTCTCCAGCATCTCTAAGGATGTGGACTGTTCCTCAAAAGAGGGAGCAGGTCTGTGAATGGACCAGTATTCCGTAGCCTCCACGGGTCCCCTCCTGTCAACGGGAAGGCCCAGAACATTGATGACTCTTCCCAACACTCCCTTCCCAACGGGAGCCTTTATGGGACCGCCTGTGTCGTAAACCTTCATGCCTCTTCTAAGCCCCTCGGTGGGACCCATGGCAACGCATCTAACTCTATTGTCACCGAGGTGTTGCTCCACCTCAAGACAGAGCTCTCCAAAGTCACCCACGTCAAATCCCTCAACAATAAGGGCATTGAGGATGGCTGGAAGCTTACCTGGTTCAAACTCAACATCCACAACGTTACCAAGAACCTGCACAATCTTTCCGTAGTTCTTCTCCATAATCTATCCTCCCCTAACCTTTTAATGCTTCTGCACCCGCCACAATCTCCAAAAGTTCCTTGGTAATGGAAGCCTGGCGGGCCTTGTTGTATTCAAGGGTTAGCTTCCTTATCATCTCCTCGGCATTTTTGGTAGCATTGTCCATACTGGTCATACGAGCTCCATGCTCGCTTGCAGCGGACTCCAAAAAGACACGATAGATCTGTGTCCTAACATGAAGGGGAAGAAGTTCTTTAAGCAACTCATCCCTTGACGGCTCGTAAATAAAATCCACAGGAACATCTTTCTCTTTTAACTCCATAGGCTCTATGGGAAGCAGCCTTTCCACAATCACATCCTGTCTTATGGCAGATTTGAACTCATTATAGAGAACATAAACCGCATCAAACCTTTTGGAGGAGTAAACCTCGGCAAGGTAGTCGGCTATCATAGCTGCATCTTCGTATCTTACCCTCTTTAGGAATAGATTTATGTAAACCTTATCTACCTTGTACTGGTCCTTCCTTCTTTCAACATAGTCCCTTGCTTTTCTGCCTATGAGGAGGAGAACAACTTCCTTACCTTCCCTTTCCTTCTCGGCCACAAAGGTTTCCATACGCCTCAGTATGTTGGTGTTGAAGGCGCCACAGAGTCCCCTGTCCGATGTTACCACCACAAGAAGAATTTTATCCTCATCCCTTCTTTCAAGTAAAGGATGAACACCTTCAACGGCCCTAACCGCAAGGGAGCTGAGCATCTCGTGCATTCTGTATGCGTAGGGTCTCAAGCTTAGTATGTCCATTTGGGCACGCCTGAACTTAGCGGCAGCCACAAGCTTCATGGTATTGGTTATCTTCTGAGTGCTTTTTACACTCGCAATTTTTCTTCTCATATCTCGGAGGCTTGGCATAGCGAACCCCCGTTAAACCACAAAGCTCTTCTTGAATTCCTGAACAGCCTCGTGCATTTTCTGCTCAAGCTCCTTAGATATTTCCTTCCTCTCCACGATCTCTTTGAGAATCTCCGGCTTATTGGACCTGAGGTACTCCAAGTACTCCTGCTCAAATCTTGATACAGCCTCCACAGGAAGATCATCCAAGTATCCGTTAACTCCAGCGAATATGACTGCGATCTGCTCTTCAACAGGCATTGGAGCGTACTGCTTCTGCTTGAGCAGCTCCACCATGCGCTCACCACGTATGAGAAGTTTCCTCGTGGCCTCGTCCAGCTCGCTGGCAAACTGGGCAAAGGCCTCCATCTCTCTGTACTGAGCCAAATCAAGACGAAGCATACCAGCAACCTGCTTCATAGCCTTTATCTGAGCAGCACCACCAACACGGGACACCGAAAGACCGACGTTGATGGCCGGGCGGATACCTTTATAGAAGAGATCGGTCTCGAGGTATATCTGACCATCGGTAATGGAGATAACGTTGGTAGGAATGTAACCGGATATATCTCCCGCCTGGGTCTCAACTATAGGCAGAGCTGTAAGAGATCCTCCTCCTTTCTCGTCGCTCATCTTGGCAGCCCTCTCCAATAGACGGGAGTGAAGGTAAAATATATCGCCTGGGTAAGCCTCACGTCCAGGAGGACGCCTGAGGAGCAGGGACACCTCTCTGTAAGCCTGTGCCTGTTTGGTTAGATCGTCATATATAACAAGGGCATGCATACCGTTATCCCTGAACCACTCGCCCATGGAGCAACCAGCGTAAGGGGCTATGTAAAGCATAGGAGCTGGGTCGGAAGCGGTAGCGGCAACCACAGTAGTGTACTCCATGGCTCCGTACTGTCTGAGCTTCTCCACAATCTGTGCAACGGTAGAGCGCTTTTGCCCTATGGCTACGTATATACAATAAACATCTGTGTTTTTCTGATTGATGATAGCATCAATAGCAATGGCAGTTTTTCCCGTCTGGCGGTCACCTATAATTAGCTCCCTTTGCCCTCTCCCAATGGGTATCATGGCGTCAATAGCCTTAATTCCCGTCTGAAGGGGTTCATGGACCGGTCTCCTATCACATATTCCGGGAGCTATACGCTCAATAGGCAGATACTCCTTGGCTTCAATAGGGCCAAGGCCATCAATGGGCTGTCCCAAAGGATTGACAACCCTTCCAAGAAGCTCCTTACCAACGGGAACGGAGATGATCCTTCCCGTTCTTTTAACCCTGTCCCCTTCTTTAACGTAGGTGTCGTCTCCAAACAGAATTACACCAACGTTGTCCTCCTCAAGGTTAAAAGCCATTCCCATAACACCGCTGGGAAATTCTACAATCTCGGAGTACATCACGTTGTCCAAACCATAAACGCGGGCAACCCTGTCACCAACAAAGGTAACGATTCCCTCTTCGGACAGCTCAACGGTTCTCTCAAACTCCTCAATGCGTTTTTTGAGAACCTCGCTAATCTCTTCCGCCCTTATCTGCATCCCTCTCACCTCTCCACAAGCTTTTCTTTTATTATCTCAAGGTTTCCTATTATGCTTCCGTCAAATACAACCCCACCGATGTGGGCTATAGCCCCACCTATGATAGATGGATCCTCTTCCACCTCCAGCACCACCTTCTTGCCCAGCTTTTCTGAAAAGACAGACTCTAACTGGGCCTTCTCCTCGGTTGAGATCTCCACCGCCACCTTGAGAACACCCCTCACCTGACCCATCAGCTCATCGGCTATGGCCCTGAACTCATCCACTATGAATGGCAAAGCGGAAAGCCTACCCTTCTCCACCAATAGCAAGAAGAAGTTCTTGATATAACCTGGAACGTCAACCTTTGAAATATATTCCTTAGCTGCCTCCAGTTTTTCTCTGTGGCTAACCACAGGGACAGTGAGAAACTTATAGAACTCCACATCACCTAAAAGGGCATTGGAAAGCTCTTTCAACTTGGTATAAACCTCGTTGTAGTCATAACCCTTATCTTTGCAAAACATAGCCAAAGCCTTAGCGTATCTTTTTGCCACTGTCCTCATCAGTGAACCTCTTTCACCTTAGTTATGTAGTCTTTTATAAGGTTCCTTTGGTCCTCAGGGGTTATCTTTTCCTTCAGAAGGTTCTGAGCCATATCCACCGCAAGGTCTATAGCTTCTTTCTGAAGCTCAAGCTTAGCCCTCTGAATCTCAAGGTCAGTAGCCGCCTTCGCCTGCTGTCTGATTCTTTCCACCATCCGATGGGTCTCTTCCCTTATTTTGGCAACTTGCTCGTCCCTTTCCCTTTCAGCGTTTTTTAGTATTGCTTGAACCTCCTGTTCCACATTGGACACCTTCTTCTTGGCCTCCTCAAACCTTTCCTCTGCCTCTATCCTTGCTTTTTTGGCCTCCTCTATGGCCTGAGCTATCTGTTCTTTCCTATCGGAAAAGAATTTTTTCACAGCGTTGCCAGCAAACTTATACAAAAGCCACACAAAGACAACAAAATTGATGATTCTAAAAAGCTCCATCTTGGGGTCCACTTCGGCGTGCCCCCCTCCCATTGCAAAAGCTGGAGTGAACAACAGTAGAAGCCCAAGAACAGGTAAAAATCTTCTCATACCCTCTCCTCCAGTCTTCTCCCCAGAATCTTTTCAGATATGAGCACCGCCAGCACTCCCACCGTCTGACGGAGCTTCTTCCTTGCCTCCTCTTTCTCCTTCTCCAACCTATCCCTCAACTGGGCGAAGGTCTCCTCAAACTCCTTTCTCACCTGTGCCAAGGCTTCCTTCTGTTCTTCCTGAGCCTTAGCCTTGGCCTCGTTTACTATCTTAACTGCCTGCTGACGGGCCTCAACAAGCTTTCTCTCATAATCCTCAAGCAGCTTTTCCGCCTCCTGATTGAGCTTTCTGGCCTCCTCAAGATTACCATCAATTAACCTCTTTCTTTCATCCATGAGTCTGAATACAGGCTGATAAAGGATCTTGTTCAAAGTGAGAACAAGCGCAATAAAAATAACCATTTGAATCAAAATGGTATAATTAAGCTCTATCATGGGCACCTCCGAACCTGTTTGTGAAGCCCGTTGCTTGACTAACAAAAGGTGAATTGCAAGTCAAGATTCCAATTCACTCAAAAACCGTTTGATGTCTTCGGTTTTTCCGATTATAACCACCTTTGAACGCTTCTTTCCGTAGGACACCTTTAGCTTGAGATTGTAC
>WGAU01000171.1 GCA_015494645.1 Aquificota bacterium | reverse complement strand
GGGTGGATGTAGCTGCTTTGAGGAGGAAATCTTTCTTTGCAGCGACGGTTATGACCGCTTTCTCTGTAAGCTTTTGTGGGATAATTGCCTTTGTTGGGCTCATAGTTCCCCACATGGTTAGAGCAATTTTCGGTGCGGATGTGAGGGATGTCCTGTATTCATCGGCCCTTTGGGGAGCTTCTTTTCTGGTGGTTGCAGACACTCTTTCCCGAACCTTGCTTGTGGGAGGTGCTGAGCTTCCCGTGGGTGTGCTCACCTCTGCCATGGGAGGTCTGTTTTTCCTGTATCTCATGATGAAAAGGAAGTGGGAAGGCTGGCGTGTGTGAAGTTGTGGTAGAGAATCTTGTGTGCGATCGGGGAAACTTTCGGTTAAGGGTGAAAAGGCTTGTTTTTCCCAAAGGCTGTAAGGTAGCAGTTTTGGGGGAAAATGGTTCTGGGAAAACCACTTTTCTTCTGGCGTTGGCTGGAGTGCTTCCTTTCCGTGGTAATGTATCTGTTGGTGGGGTTTCTGTTTCAAAAATCAAGCCTGTACAGAAGGCAAGGTTGATTTCCTATATGCCTCAGCAGGCAGAAGTGATCTTCAACTACACTGTTTTCCAGTTAGTTCTCATGGGCCGGTATTCAAGATTTGGAGGATTTCATCCGTCTAAAGAGGATGAGGAAGCGACGTGGAAAGTGCTTGAAGAATTTGGATTAGATCGTCTTGCTGGGAAACCTTACCACAAACTCTCAGGTGGAGAGAAAAGGAGGGTAATATTTGCCAGAACTATCAATCAGGACGCCGCTGTTCTTCTGCTGGATGAGCCTGCGAATATGATGGATGTGGCAAGTTCCAAGATGGTTTTAGAGAAGCTCTCTGCCATGAAAGAAAGAACGGTGGTTGCCGTTCTGCACGATGTGAATGCGGCTCTAAGGTTCTTTGAAAGGGTGGTCTTTTTCAAGAACGGGGAGGTTATTGCCGATGTTGAAGCAACGGAAGTGGATGAAAGGATTCTTGCCTTTGTTTACGGCGTTCCTGTTGTTAGGAGCGTTATGTTCAACTTCTTTGGCTAAAGTTTACAGAAGGGTGGTTGTTCTTTCCCCAGCGGCGGCGGATGTGTTGCATCGGCTGGGAGTCGATGAGCTTGTGGTGGGAAAAACAAAAAGTGTCAAGCTGTTTCCAAAAGCAGTGTCTGTGGGAAGTCACATAAGGCCCAATGTTGAGATCGTGGCCTCCTTGAAAGCGGACCTCGTAATTGCTTCTTCGGAGCGTTTCTTCTCCAAAAGCATGGCAGAGCGAGTGGGAGCGGATTTTTACCTGTACAATCCTGTCACTTTGGAGGAGATCCTTGTCCACATAAAGAGACTTGGTTCTCTTTTGGGTAGGGGCGATCGTGCAAAAAAGCTGTGCAGGGAGCTTGAGGATGAGCTTAAGAAGGTTAAGCCCGTTACGGTCAAGCCAAGGGTGATCTATGAGGTTATGCAGAGACCCTACATGGTAGCAGGTAGAAAAAACATAGTCGCAGATATAATTGAGCGGGCTGGTGGTATTTATGTGGTGAAGGCGTTCAGAAAGCTTGTGAGAACCTCTTGTGAAAGGATAAGACTCTTAAAACCCGATGTCTATGTTTATCAGGTTGGACCTATGAACAAAAATCCAGATCCTCCCCGAAATAGGCCCTGTTTAAAGGGAATTAGATTCCATCAGGTGAAGGTAAATGAACTCGCCTTTGCCAGGGCAAACACTAAAAGTTTTTACAATGTCCTGTGGCTTAACAAGCTATTTCACCAGTGGGAGCAGAGCCGTGCCAGGTAAGGTTTATCTCGTGGGGGCAGGTCCCGGTGATCCGGAGCTTCTTACCATGAAGGCTTTAAAGGTACTCAAAGAGGCCGATGTGGTGTTGTACGATAACTTGGTATCTGAAGAGGTGTTGGAATATGCGGAAAGTGCGAAGCTCATATATGTTGGAAAGAAAATGGGGCATCATTTCTGCCCGCAGGAGCGCATAAATCAGCTTCTTGTGGAAAATGCCCAGAAGTATCGTGTGGTGGTAAGGCTTAAAGGTGGTGATCCCCTAATATTCGGCAGGATAGCGGAGGAGATGGAAGCCCTTGAGGAAGCAGGGATTGATTATGAAATAATTCCCGGAGTGACCGCTGCTTCTGCCGCTGCGTCGGTAGCTAAAGTCCCTCTGACCCATAGGGATTACACTTCCATTGTAAGCTTCATTTCTGGGCACAGAAAAAGAAACATGCCTCTGGATATTCCTTATAAGCATCTGGTTGAACTGGGAGGAACGGTGGTGGTTTATATGGGAGTGTCTACCATGAAAGAAATAGTGAAGGGGTTGATGGATGCGGGACTTGACGGGAACACTCCTGTGCTTGTGGCAAAGTCAGTGGGGTTGAAGGATCAGCTAATAATAAGGTCAACAGTATCTGATATGTTGTCTTTAAAAGATAAAATTACTCCACCGGCAGTTTGGATAGTTGGAAAAGTTGTTGAGTTTACAAAAAAAATAGGTGATCCCCGGGTTTTAGACCAGCTATAAAATTCACAAACCACTTAATAAGGAGGGGATCACCATGGGAAGGAG
>WGAU01000170.1 GCA_015494645.1 Aquificota bacterium | reverse complement strand
GGAGGCACACGCCGTTTTTTAGTGGATACAGGCCGCAGTTTTACTTTAGGACGACGGATGTGACTGGAACGATCACGCTGCCTGAGGGTGTAGAGATGGTGATGCCTGGGGATAATGTGAACATGTATGTGGAGTTGATCTATCCGGTGGCGTTGGAGCCTGGGTTGAGGTTTGCGATAAGGGAGGGAGGAAGGACGGTAGGTGCAGGAGTAGTAACGGAGGTGATAGAGGATTAAGCCATGAGAGAGACTATAACTTTAGCCTGTACCGAGTGTAAGAGGAGAAATTATACAACCACAAAAAATAAGAATAAACATCCTGAGCGTTTGGAGTTGAGGAAATACTGTAAATGGTGTAGAAAACATACGCTGCACAAGGAGATAAGGTAGATTTTTTAGTGCAGGCCGGTAGCTCAATTGGTAGAGCGCGGGACTCCAAATCCCGTGGTTGGGGGTTCGATTCCTCCCCGGCCTGCCATTTTTTCTGTTTGTAGAGGGGCTGGGCTATGAATGTGGACAAGGTGAAGGAGTTTTTGGAAGGGGTTAAGTCTGAGTTTAAGCGTGTAGTCTTTCCCAACAGACAGCAGACCATAGCCGCTTCTATTGGGGTCATTTCCTTTTCGGTTTTCATTGCAATATACTTGGGGCTTCTTGACTTTTTGTTTTCTCGGCTTATAGGTAAACTGCTTACTTTTTGAGCAGGTGGGTTCATGGGCGAGAAAGTGAACGAGAAGTTTTACAGGTGGTATATTGTCCATACTTATTCTGGCTATGAAGACAGAGTTAAGAAGAGTATTTTGGAAAGGGCCAAGGCCAAGGGTTTGGATGATAGGATAGAAGAGATCATTATTCCTACAAGAGAAGTGGTTGAGCTTAAAAAGGGAAAGAGGGTTCAGTCTCAAAAGAAGGTTTTCCCTGGATACATACTTATTAAGATGATCTTGGATGATGATACCTGGTATTTAGTTAAGAGAACCCCATGGGTTACTGGCTTTGTTGGAACAGGGAGAAAGCCTACGCCCATACCTGAATCGGAAGTGGAGGAAATTTTAGAGAGGATAAGCTCCAAGAGGGCTGAAGGAACTGAAGAGTTCGTCAAAGGCGATTATGTTAAGGTGATAGACGGTCCTTTTGAGAATTTTACTGGGGTTGTGGATGAGGTTTATCCCGATAAGCAGAAGTTGAGGGTTCTTGTCAGTATATTTGGTAGATCAACCCCTGTGGAGCTCGATTATTTGCAGGTTGAAAAGCTATAGCGGAGGTTCGTGGCAATGGCTAAGAAGAAGGTGGTTGCGAAGATTAAGCTTCAAATCCCAGGAGGGCAGGCGTCTCCTTCTCCACCGGTGGGACCAGCCCTTGGTCAGCATGGTGTGAATATTATGGCCTTTTGCAAGGAGTTTAATGCCAGGACCAAGGATAAGCAAGGCATTATCATACCTGTTGTAATTACCGTTTATGAGGATAGAAGCTTTGATTTTATTACTAAGACACCACCGGCTTCGGTGCTTCTCAAGATGGCGGCGGGAGTGGCTAAGGGTGCCCATGATCCTTTAAGGGAAAAAGTTGGTAGGGTGACTAAGTCTCAGGTAAGGGAGATAGCTCAGCAAAAGCTGCCCGATTTAAATACCGATGATATAGAAAAAGCCATGAAGATCATTGAAGGAACTGCCCGGAGTATGGGCATAGAGGTTGTTGAGGGTTGAGGAAAATATACCACAATTGTGGGAGGCTTAGATGCCGAAGAGAGGGAAGAAGTATCAGGAAGCTCTTAAGCTTGTAGATAGGAGCAAGAAATATCCTCTAAAAGAAGCTTTAGAGCTTGTTAAGAAGATGAGCGAGGTGGCCAAAAGGAACTTTGACGAAACGGTTGAGTTGGCTGTTAGGCTGGGGGTTGATCCGAGGCATGCCGATCAGATGGTGAGGGGAGCAGTAACCCTTCCCCATGGGACGGGTAAAGAGGTGAAGGTTTTGGTATTTGCCAAGGGAGAAAAGGCAAAAGAGGCTGAGGAAGCAGGTGCGGACTACGTTGGTGCGGAGGATCTTGTTCAGAAGATACAGAAGGAAGGTTGGCTTGATTTTGATAAAGCGGTGGCCACGCCGGATATGATGCCCCTTGTTGGAAGGTTGGGACGTATTTTGGGCCCCAGAGGGTTGATGCCCAATCCCAAAACGGGAACGGTTACTATGGACGTAGCCAAGGCTGTTCAAGAGCTGAAAAAGGGTAAGGTTGAGTTTAGGGTTGATAAGGCTGGTAATGTGCATGTGCCTATTGGCAAGGTTTCCTTTGGTACGGAAAAGCTTTATGAGAATGCTAAGGCTGTGTTGGACGCTCTTTGGAGAGCAAAGCCAGCGGCTGCTAAGGGACAATACTTCAGGAGTATAACCGTTTCTTCCACCATGGGTCCGGGGGTCAAGGTGGACCCCAACCAGGCTCTGGAGGAGATTGGAAGGTAATCAGTCCAAGAAAGTGGGTACCCGCAAGGGTTTAATAGGGCCGGCCCTGCCTACCGAGACTGGTTGGAGGAGATAGACCCCCGAAGAAAAATGGGAAAGGGGGTGATAGGGGTTGATACCTAAGGGACCTAAGACGAAGAAGTTAGAGGAGAAGAAAAAGAAGGTTCAAGAGCTAAAAGAAAAGATTGAGTCTTCCAATGCCCAGATCTTGGTAGATCTCTGTGGACTGACCGTTGAGGAAACTACTCAGATCAGGAAGGAGCTTAAGAAGCTTGGGGCTAATGTTCAGGTGGTTAAGAATACTTTAGCTCGTATAGCTGCGGAGGATACACCTTTAAAGGCGGTTGAGGATTATATCAAAGGGCCTACCGCTATTATCTTTTCCTATTCCGATCCAGTTGAGGTTATTAAGTCTATAGTCAACTTTGAAAAGGAGCTGGAAAAGCTTGACATCAAGGCAGGTGTTCTTGAGGGTAAGCCCTTGACCAAGGAACAGATCCTTGAGGTTTCCAAGTTGCCGCCTAAGGAGGTGCTTATAGGTAAGGCGGTTGGCACTATAAAGGCACCGCTTTACGGTTTGGTTGGTGTTCTCGCAGCGAATCTGCGTAATCTTATTGGTGTCCTTTACGCCATAAAGGACAAAAAAGAACAAGGTTAGAAGGAGGTAAAAGATGGCTGAGATTACAAAGGAAGATGTGATAAAGTTTATTGAGAACATGACGGTTCTCGAACTTGCTGAGTTTGTTAAGGAGCTTGAGGAGAAGTTCGGGGTTTCCGCTGCTGCTCCTGTGGCGGTGGCTGCTGCTCCTGCTGCCGGTGCTGCTCCTGCTGAGGCTGCCGCTGAGGAAAAGACTTCTTTTGATGTTATTCTGAGCGAAGTTGGCAGCCAGAAGATCCAAGTTATCAAGGTGGTGCGTCAGATCACCGGCCTTGGTTTGAAGGAAGCGAAGGAGCTTGTTGAAGGTGCTCCTAAGCCTGTTAAAGAGGGTGTTTCCAAGGAGGAGGCTGAAGAGATCAAGAAGAAGCTGGAAGAGGTTGGCGCCAAGGTTGAAATTAAGTAGTCCTTTCTGATATGGAATAAGGTTCGGCTATTGGGGTAGAAGGGTGAGGTGCCCTTCTACCCTTATAATACTTAAAAGGGGTGAAAGAGGGTATGGCGGAGATAGTTAGAAGAAACTTTGGCAGGATTAAAGAGATTATTGACCCGCCCTTTTTGCTTGAGCTTCAGAAGAAATCTTACGGTGATTTTCTCCAGTTTGATGTTCCTTGGGATAAGAGGGAGAACAAAGGTCTTGAAGCGGTTTTCAGAAGCGTTTTTCCTATTGAGGATTACACCGGCACCGCTAAGCTGGAGTATGTGGGTTATGAGATAGGTAAGTGGAGATGCAAATGCGGGGAGTATAAAGGTTTAGGTGGACCAAATGTCGTCTGTGATAGGTGTGGAGAGAAGCTCTTTTTTATCCCCAAGTATTCGCCCAAAGAGTGTAAGCGGAAGGGACTCACCTACGGTGCTCCTGTTAGAGTTCTTCTGCGTTTGATAACTTACGAGAGGGACGAGGAGACCGGTGAGAGGAGCATAAGGGACATAAGAGAGCAAAAGGTTTACCTGGGCGAGATACCTCTTATGACAGAAAACTATACCTTTATTATAAATGGCGTTGAGAGGGTTGTTGTAAGCCAGCTTCACAGATCTCCTGGTGTGGTTTTTGAAGAGATCCGTTCTTCCAGTGCCTCAGGACCGGGAATACTGGGCAGGATCATTCCATACAGGGGATCGTGGCTGGACTTTGAGTACGACGGCAAGGGAATTCTACATGTGAGAATAGATAAGAGAAGGAGGTTCTTAATAAGCACCTTCCTTCTTGCTTTGGGAATGACTCCAGAGGAGATTCTGAAGACTTTCTATGATACGGAAAGGATCTACGTGCTGGATGGGGGAAAGTGTTTTGAGAAGGAGTTGAAGGAGACCATTATTGGGCAGACCCTTTCGGTGGATGTGGTTCATCCTGAGACAGGGAAGATTCTTTTCAGGGGTGGTAGAAGGGTTACTCAGGCTGCTTACAGAAGGATGAAGGCTGCTGGGTTGGAGCGCATACCCATTGCAGAGGAGGATATATGGGGCAAGCCTGTGGCGGAGGATGTGGTTGATCCTGTCACAGGCGAGGTGATTTTAGAGTGTAACGATCCCATAACTCCCGAAAAGCTGGAGGAGATAAGGAAGAAGCTTGATAGTTTTGATATACTTGTTGTGGAAGGGGAATTTGTTGATCCATCCATAAGGGAAGCTCTGAAGTTGGACAAGGCTTCAAATGAAGAGGAAGCTTTGAAAGAGATATACAAGAGGATGAGGCCGGGTGAGCCTCCCACCTATGAGGCGGCTAAGGAGTACTTCTATAGGCTATTCTTTGATCCTGATAGGTTTGATCTTTCTGAGGTGGGGAGACTCAAGATCAATAAGAAGTTTGGTTTTTCCGAGGAAGAGGCGCCCCTTTCCTGCAGAGTTCTCCGCAAGGAGGATATCATTGCCGTTGTTAAATACATGATGAAGCTCAAGGTTGGGCAGGCCCAGGTAGATGATATAGACCACTTGGGCAATAGAAGGGTCAGACCTGTTGGTGAGCTTCTTGAGAATCAGTTGAGGGCGGGGCTTCTGAGAATTCAACGAACCATAAGGGAGAAGATGAGTATAGAGGACATTGAGTCCATGATGCCCTATGAACTTCTCTCCGCCAAGCCCTTTACTGCGATTGTCAAAGGTTTCTTCACCAGTGGTCAGCTTTCCCAGTTTATGGACCAGACCAATCCTCTTTCGGAGGTTACCCACAAGAGAAGGCTTTCAGCTCTTGGTCCTGGTGGTCTAACCAGAGAAAGGGCAGGCTTTGAGGTCAGGGATGTTCATCCCTCCCATTATGGTAGAATCTGTCCCATTGAGACTCCAGAAGGTCAGAACATAGGATTGATAACCTCTCTTTCCGTTTACGCTAAGGTGAACAAGTACGGCTTTATTGAGACTCCCTATCGCAAAGTGGAGAACGGTAGGGTTACCGATGAAATTGTTTATTTAGACGCCTTTGATGAAGAGCGTTACACCATTGCTCAGGCCAACGCTCCCATTGATGAGAATGGCTATTTTAAGAGGGAGAGAATTCAGGCGAGAAAGGCAGGTGAGTTCGTTACTGTCTCTCCTGATGAGGTGGACTTTATAGATGTTTCACCCAAACAGCTTGTTAGCGTATCCGCCTCTCTTATACCCTTTTTGGAGCATGACGACGCCAACCGTGCCCTAATGGGATGTAACATGCAGAGGCAGGCGGTTCCACTTATCAAGACGGAGGCTCCTTTAATAGGCACGGGGATGGAGAAAAAGGTGGCGGCAGATTCTGGAATACTTGTTCTTGCCAAGCGTTCCGGTGTGGTAAAGAGCGTTGATGCTAACAGGATCATAATAGCTGTAGATGAAGAGGAAGGCGGTGGAATAGATGTTTACCACCTGAGGAAGTTTGATAGATCCAATCAGAACACCTGCTTCAACAATAAGCCCATTGTGGAGAAGGGTCAGAGGGTTAGAAAGGGACAGGTTATTGCCGATGGTCCTTCCACCGATAATGGTGAGTTATCTTTGGGTAAGAATGTGCTTGTGGCATTTATGCCTTGGAGGGGCTACAATTTTGAGGACGCAATACTGGTTTCTGAGAGGTTGGTCAGGGAGGATGTTTATACATCCATTCACATAGAAGAGTTTGAGATAGAGGCCAGAGATACCAAGCTCGGACCAGAGGAGATAACAAGGGATATCCCTAATGTGAGCTCTGAGGCTCTTAAGAATCTGGATGAGTTTGGCATAGTGCGTATTGGCACTAAGGTTAAGCCCGGTGATATTCTGGTGGGCAAGGTAACTCCCAAAGGGGAGACTTACCTAACGCCGGAGGAAAAGCTCATAAGGGTGATCTTTGGTGAGAAGGCAAGGGAGGTTAAAGACAGTTCTCTGAGGGTGCCTCCCGGTGTTGAGGGTTTTGTGATCGGAGTTGAGGTCTTCTCCAGACGATCCACCGAGCCCGATCCTATGAGGGAGAGGCAGATTGAGGAGGAGAGGGAGAGGATAGAAAAAGATTTCAAAGAGCAGATGGATGTTCTCTGGGATATTGAGGCTGAAAAGCTTGCTCCCATTCTTTCCGGTAAGAAGGTGCAGCACGACATAATAGATCCCAAGACAGGTGAGGTTCTTCTTAGAGAGGGGGAGGTTATCGTTGAGGATGTTATAAGGAGGCTCCCAGGCTACTATGTGAGGAACATAAAGGTGAAGTTTACCAAGGATGAGAGGGAGTGCTACCAAGAGATAGTTTCCAAGACCAACCAGGAAATAGAGAAGCTTCGTCTCCTTAGAGATGAAATGATAGATGCCCTTTACAGACCCGATGAGCTTCCTGCTGGTGTTTTGAAAAGGGTTAAGGTTTATGTGGCTACAAAGCGTAAACTTCAGGTTGGCGATAAGATGGCGGGAAGGCATGGTAACAAGGGTGTTATTTCCAAGGTGCTTCCTATAGAGGACATGCCTTTCCTTGAGGATGGTACACCTGTGGACATGGTGCTCAATCCTTTGGGAGTTCCCTCTCGTATGAATGTTGGACAGATACTTGAGACCCATTTGGGGTGGGCAGCCAAAGAGCTGGGCAAGAAGATCGGAGAGATGCTTGAGAAGTACAGGGAAAAGGCAGCTTCTCATGTGAGGCAGTTCCTTAAAGAGATATACCAAGAGAAGTCTGAGTGGATAGATAAACTTGACGATGAGGGGGTGCTGGATCTTGCCAAGAAGCTTGCCAAGAAGGGCATTCCCATGGCTACACCAGTTTTTGACGGTGCCGATGAGGAACAGATAAAGGATCTTTTGGAAAAGGCAGGTCTTCCAAGAAGCGGGAGGGTGAAGCTCATTGATGGAAGGACGGGGGAGCCTTTTGATCATACCGTAACCGTTGGTTACATGTACATGCTGAAGCTTCATCACTTAGTGGACGATAAGATCCATGCAAGGGCCACAGGTCCTTACTCTCTTATCACCCAGCAGCCCCTTGGTGGTAAAGCCCACTTTGGCGGACAAAGATTGGGTGAGATGGAGGTTTGGGCTCTGGAGGCTCATGGGGCCGCTTACACTCTACAGGAGATGCTCACCGTTAAGTCCGATGATCTTGCAGGCAGGAACAAGATGTATCAGGAGATCATCAAGGGCCATCCCATTCTCAAGCCAGGTATGCCGGAGTCTTTCAGGGTGCTTATAAAAGAGCTTCAGGGCTTGTGCATAGACGTTGAGCTTATAAAGAGAAAAAAATAAGGGAGGGATGATTCGTGGTTGAAAATATCCTTGATCTATACGAGTATCCTCAGGACCCCTCTGAGATAGAGGCTGTTAGAATAAAGCTTGCTTCTCCAGAGCAGATCAGATCTTGGTCCCATGGAGAGGTGAAAAAGCCCGAGACTATCAATTACAGAACCTTTAAGCCTGAGAAGGATGGGCTGTTCTGTGCAAGGATATTTGGTCCTGTGAGGGACTGGGAATGTCTTTGTGGTAAGTACAAGAAGATAAAGCACAGAGGGGTCATTTGTGATAAATGTGGGGTGGAGGTTACCTCTTCAAAGGTCCGTCGTGAACGGATGGGGCATATAGAGCTTGCGGCTCCGGTGGCTCACATATGGTATGTTAAGGTGCTTCCCAGCAAGATTGGAACCCTCCTGGGACTTTCTATAAAGGATCTTGAGAGGGTTATATATTACGAGTCTTACATCGTAGTGGATCCAGGAGATACGCCCCTTAAAGAAAAAGAAATCCTTTCCGAGGCAAGATACAGGGTTTTGAGAGAGCAGTTTGGGGATGCCTTTGATGCCCGTATGGGTGCGGAAGCAATAAGGGATCTTCTTAAAAAAATAGACCTTTATGAATTGGAAGAGGATCTTAAAAGACAGCTAAGGGAAACCCATTCGGCGCAGACCGCTAAAGATATAATTAAGCGTTTGAGGCTTGTGCAGGCCTTTATAGAGTCTGGCAATAGGCCTGAGTGGATGATCCTTGAGGTCATTCCTGTCATCCCTCCCGATTTGAGGCCTCTGGTGCCCCTTGACGGTGGTAGGTTTGCCACATCGGATCTTAACGATCTCTACAGAAGAGTAATCAACAGGAACAACAGGTTGAAGAGGCTTCTGGAGCTTAAGGCACCGGAAATCATAATCAGAAACGAGAAGAGGATGCTTCAAGAAGCGGTGGATGCCCTATTTGACAACGGCAGGATGGCAAGGCCCATAAAGGGTTCCAACGGCAGGCCTTTGAAGTCCCTTTCCGATACTTTAAGGGGTAAGCAGGGAAGGTTCAGGCAGAATCTTCTTGGAAAGAGAGTGGATTATTCCGGCCGTTCCGTGATCGTTGTGGGTCCTGAGCTGAAGCTGAACCAGTGTGGTCTTCCCAAGATCATGGCCCTTGAGCTTTTTAAACCCTTCATAATGCACAAGCTGATATACGAAAAGCAGATTGTCCCTACCCTTAAGGGGGCAAGGAAACTTGTTGAGCAGCAGGTGCCTGAAGTATGGGATGCCTTAGATGAGGTGGTGAAGGAGCATCCTGTTCTTCTTAACAGAGCTCCCACTTTGCATAGGCCTTCTATACAGGCTTTTGAGCCTATACTTGTGGAAGAAAAGGCCATTAAGATACATCCTCTGGTGTGTGTTCCCTACAATGCAGACTTTGATGGAGACCAAATGGCCGTTCATGTTCCTCTTTCCCTTGAAGCTCAGACGGAGTGTCACACCCAGATAATGGCTAATCACAACATACTTTCCCCTGCCCATGGAAAGCCTCTCACATATCCCACTCAGGATATGGTTTTGGGTCTTTACTACCTCAGCAAGCCCAGAGCAAAGGCTAAGGGGGAGGGCAAGATCTTCTCCTCTCCCGAAGAAGTGAGGATAGCCTATGATGAGGGAGCGGTTCATCTTCAGGCAAAAATAAAGGTAAGGATTAACGGTAAGCTTTACGACACTACTGTGGGAAGGGTTCTTTTCTATCTGATTGTTCCGCCGGTTATAAAGTTTGATGAGGTTAATAAGGTTCTTACTAAGAAAGTTCTTCAAAATATTGTCTTTGAGGTTGTTAAGCGCGGTGGTAACACCATGGCAGTTGAATTCTTGGACAGGCTCAAGGATATGGGTTTTGAGCTTGCAACCAGGGCTGCCATTTCCATCTCTATAGATGATCTGGAGGTTCCTTCCACCAAAGAGGAGATCATTGAGGAGGCTTTCAAAAAGGTTAAGGAGGTGGAAGAACAGTTCAAGAACGGTTACCTAACCAGGGGTGAAAAGTACAACAGGACTGTGGCCATATGGAGCGAGGCTACGGACAAAGTTACCAAGGAGTTGGAGTCTCTGTTGAAGAGCAAGGATGAGGAAATAATGAATATAAACGGCTTCAACGAAGATGGTTCTCCCAAAGACTTTAACTCCATCTACATCATGGCAGACTCCGGTGCCCGTGGAGGTATGGCACAGATTCGTCAGCTTGCGGGTATGAGAGGTCTTATGGCAAAGCCCTCAGGCGATATTATTGAGACGCCCATTACCTCTAACTTCAGAGAGGGTCTATCGGTGTTGCAGTACTTCGTATCCACCCATGGGGCCAGAAAGGGTCTTGCAGACACCGCTCTTAAGACAGCCAATGCTGGTTATCTTACCAGAAAGCTGGTGGATGTGGCTCATCACGAGATAGTGGTGGAGGAGGATTGTGGCACTGTGGAAGGTATCTATGTGGAGCCTCTCTACGAGGGTGGCAAAGAGCTTGAGGGTATTGTGGATAGGATCATCGGAAGGGTTGCCCTTGAGGATATAAGGGATCCCTTTGCTGAGGATGAGGATGCTTACATAGTCAGAGCAGGCGAGGTGATAGACGACGAGAAGGCTCAGCGCATTAAGGAGGCGGGAATAAAAAGGGTTGGTATAAGATCTGTGCTTACCTGCGAGTCAAGGTACGGTGTGTGCCAGAAGTGCTACGGGTGGGACCTTTCCAGAAGGAAATTAGTTGACATAGGAGAAGCGGTGGGAATCATAGCTGCCCAATCCATTGGTGAGCCGGGAACCCAGCTTACCATGAGGACCTTCCACATAGGTGGAACCGCAACCGTTGCTGAGGTTTCCCAGTACGAGGCGAAGACACAGGGCTATGTAAAATATCATAACCTCAGGGTGATAGTGAACAAGAAGGGTGAGCTTGTAGCTCTAAACCGTGATGGAGAGCTTAAAATCGTTGATGAGAAGGGCAAGGAGAAGGAAAGCTATCCCGTGGCTTACGGTGCCATCCTTTTAGTGAGAGATGGTCAGGAGGTTAAGCCCGGAGATGTGCTTCTTAAATGGGATCCCTATAACACCCTCTTCATCACCGAGGTGCCCGGAAGGGTTAAGTTCGGTGATGTGATAGAGGGTGTTACCATGAGGGAAGAGATAGATGAGACTACCGGAATGGTCCACAGGGTTATCATAGGTAGCAAAGACGAAAAGCGGAATCCGAGGGTTTCCATTAAGGCGGCCTACAGGAAAGCGGACATTTCTGGAAAGGTTAAGTATGAGAACATAGAGTTTGAGGAGAGAAACGGTGAAAAGGTAGTCCTCAACGAGGGTGGAAAGATTTTGGTGATGGGTGAGGAGGAAGTAAGGGAGTATCACATTCCCAAGGGAGCTCTTCTGAAGGTTGACGACAGGGATGTTGTGGAAAAAGGACAGGATCTTGCGTGGTGGATACCTACGGAGAAGGATAAGGAGTTGAAGACTATAGGTCGTTATCCCCTTTCTGCTGGGACCTATATCATGGTGAGGGAAGGGGATATAGTCTATCCCGGAGATATTGTGGCGAAGATCCCGAGGGAGCTTGCAAAGACCAAGGACATTACAGGTGGTTTGCCAAAGGTGGTGCAGCTATTTGAGGCAAGAAGACCTAAAGAAAAGGCCATAATCTCGGAAATAAACGGTTTTGTTGAGGTGGGGTCTCCGGTTAGGGGCAAGATAAAGGTTACAATAAAAGGTGAGGGAGAGACCAGGGAGTATCTGGTACCTCAATCTCAGGCCTTGATAGTGAAGACGGGGGATTATGTTAGAGCTGGTGAGAGACTGGTTGAGGGTGACATTGATCCTCATGATCTTTTGGAGGTCCTTAGTATACAGAAAGTCAGGACTTACCTTGTAGATGAGATCCAGAAGATATACAGGTCCCAAGGTGTGGATATAAACGACAGGCACATAGAGCTGATCGTTCGTCAGATGTTGAGGAAGGTTAGGATTGAAGATCCTGGAGATACAAAGTTCTTGCCCGGTGATGAGGTAGATAAGTTTGAGTTTGAGGACGAAAACAGAAGGGTGATTGAGGAAGGTGGTAGACCAGCTACGGCTAAGCCTATATTGGTTGGTATTGCCAAAGCAGCAGTTCAGAGTGAGAGCTGGATATCCGCTGCATCCTTCCAGGAAACCACAAGGGTTCTTGCGGATGCGGCGGTTAAAGGCAAGATAGATTATCTGAGGGGGTTGAAGGAGAACGTGATCGTTGGCAGGCTCATTCCGGCGGGAACCGGAATGAGAAGGTACAGGGACACTGAGATAAGGGTGCCTCTTAGCTTGCAGGAAGAAGAAAAGCAAGAAGAGGCTCTTGACAGCTAACTGAGGCGTATATATATTGCTAAGCCGCTTTTTGGTGCTCTTTAGGAGGTGAAGGTATGCCAACTATTAATCAGTTGGTGAGGTACGGAAGGGAAAAGAAGAAAAAGAGAAGTTCTGCACCTGCTCTTCAGGGCTGTCCTCAAAAGCGTGGGGTTTGCACCAGGGTTTACACTGTGACTCCTAAGAAGCCTAATTCGGCTTTGCGTAAGGTGGCCAGGGTGAGACTGACCAACGGAATAGAGGTGACTGCCTATATTCCTGGTATAGGGCACAATCTACAGGAACACTCCATAGTGCTTGTAAGGGGCGGTCGTGTCAAGGATCTACCTGGTGTGAGGTACCATATCATACGTGGTGCCCTTGACTGTGCAGGTGTTGAGGGAAGAAGACAGTCCCGCTCTAAGTACGGGGCCAAGAAACCTAAGAAGTAAGAGGGGAACGAGATGCCGAGGAAAGGACCTGTTCCTAAAAGGGATGTGAAGCCTGACTACAAGTACGGAAGTAAGGTGGTGACTAAGTTTATTAACTGTATGATGAGGGGAGGCAACAAGAGCACCTGTGAATGGATATTTTATAGTGCCTTGAATCTGATAGAGAAGAAAACAGCGAAGCCCGGTATAGAGATATTCAATAAGGCCGTGGAGAATGTTAAGCCTGTTTTGGAGGTGCGTCCCAGGAGGATAGGTGGTGCTACCTATCAGATTCCCTTTGAGGTGCCTCCGCACAGGCAGATAACCCTTGCCATAAGGTGGCTCATACAGGCAGCTAGGGAACGCAAGGAGCGCACAATGATAGAAAGGCTTGCCAATGAGCTTATAGATGCTTCCAACAACACCGGAGGCGCCATAAAGAAGAAGGAAGATACCCACAGGATGGCTGAGGCTAACAAGGCCTTCGCACACTACAGGTATTAACAGGAGGTAGGAAGCGGTCATGGCTAACGAGATGAGGGTTCCCATAGAAAGGATAAGGAACATTGGAATTATGGCTCATATTGATGCTGGTAAGACTACCACTACGGAGAGGATACTTTACTATACAGGGAGAACTTACAAGATTGGTGAGGTGCACGAAGGTACCGCTACCATGGACTGGATGGAGCAGGAGAAGGAGCGTGGTATTACTATCACTGCCGCTGCTACCACCTGCTTCTGGAGAAACCACAGGATAAACATCATAGATACACCGGGGCACGTGGATTTTACTATTGAAGTGGAGCGTTCCCTGAGGGTTCTTGATGGTGCTATCACTGTGCTCTGCGCTGTGGGAGGGGTTGAGCCGCAGACGGAAACAGTTTGGCGTCAGGCTGATAAGTATAGGGTCCCGAGGATAGTTTTTGTAAACAAGATGGATAGAGTGGGTGCTGATTTCTTTGGTGCAGTGGATATGATAGAGGAGCGGCTCGGAGCGAGACCTCTTGTTATACAACTTCCCATCGGTGCTGAAGCCGATTTCGTTGGGGTTGTGGATCTCATCGGTATGAAGGCTATAGTTTGGGAGGAAGAGACCTTAGGGGCTAAGTACCATTACGAGGATATACCTGAAGATCTCAGGGATATGGCACAGGAGTACAGGGAAAAGCTCCTTGAGACCTTGGCGGATGTAGATGAGGGCATAATGGAAAAGTATCTTGAGGGTGAGGAAATATCTGAAGAGGAGATAAAGGCTGCCATAAGGAAGGGGACTATAAATCTTGATATATTCCCCGTTCTTTGTGGGGCGGCCTTTAAAAACAAAGGAGTTCAGCCTCTTCTCGATGCCGTTGTGGACTTCCTTCCATCTCCAGTGGATTTGCCTCCGGTTAAGGGAGTTAATCCCGAAACCGGTGAGGAGGAAGAGAGATATCCCAGTGAGGATGAGCCTTTCTGTGCCCTTGCCTTTAAAGTGATGGTGGACCCATTTGTGGGACAGTTGGTTTACTTTAGGGTGTACTCTGGGAAGATGACCAGTGGAGACACTGTACTTAACACCAGGCGTGGCAAGAGAGAGAGGATTGGAAGGCTTCTGCGTATGCATGCCAACAAGAGGGAGGAGATCACGGAGGTAAAAGCGGGAGATATAGCGGCTGCGGTGGGATTAAAGGATGTTATTACGGGAGACACTATTTGCGATATAAAGCATCCTATAGTGCTTGAGGCCATGGAGTTTCCAGAGCCGGTTATATCTGTTGCTATAGAGCCCAAGACCAAGGCTGATCAGGACAAGCTTGGCAATGCCCTTTCTAAGCTTGCTCAGGAGGATCCTTCTTTTAGGGTCAGGTTTGATGAGGAGACAGGCCAGACTCTCATATCTGGTATGGGTGAATTGCACTTAGAGATCATTGTTGACAGGCTCAAAAGGGAATTTAAGGTGGATGCCAATGTGGGTAAACCTCACGTTGCCTATAAAGAGACCATAAGGAAGCCGGCCAAGGCTGAGGGTAAATACATCAAGCAGACAGGTGGTCGCGGACAGTACGGTCATGTTATTCTTGAGATAGAGCCTCTGGAGCCCGGAAGTGGATTTGTTTTTGAGGACCACATCGTGGGAGGTGTTATACCCAAGGAGTTTATCCCTTCAGTTGAGAAAGGTGTCAGAGAGGCCATGGAGACTGGTGTTCTTGCTGGATATCCCATGGTGGACATAAAGGTTAAGCTTGTGGACGGTTCATATCACGAGGTGGACTCTTCAGATTTGGCCTTCAAGATAGCTGCATCCATGGCTTTTAAGGAGGCTGCTTCAAAAGCCAATCCTGTGCTTCTTGAGCCTATAATGAAAGTTGAGGTTATAGTGCCTGAGGAGTACATGGGCGAGGTCATAGGGGATCTCAACGCCAGAAGGGGCAAGATCCAGAATATAGGTGAGAGGAAGAACGCCAAGGTTATAGATGCCCTTGTGCCTCTTGGCGAGATGTTTGGGTATGCAACAACCCTGCGTTCTCTTACTCAGGGTAGGGGAACATTTACTATGCAATTCAGCCACTACGAGGAAGTGCCTCAGAATGTGGCCCAGGAGATAATCGGCAAGAAGAACAAGGCTGCCTAAATTTGAATACAGGAGGTTAAGCGATGGGCAAGGAGAAATTTGAGAGGACGAAGCCGCATGTGAACATAGGGACGATAGGGCATGTGGATCATGGGAAGACTACGTTGACGGCGGCGATAACGAAGGTGTTAGCTGCGAGGGG
>WGAU01000169.1 GCA_015494645.1 Aquificota bacterium | reverse complement strand
CTCCAAAGGTGAAGATCAGCATAGGAAGACTGGTGGCAAAACCACTTAAAATGTAGCCGACTCCCATGAGTATTCCACCCACAGTTGCAACGATACGAGGTCCCACCTTGTCCTGCCACTTTCCAGCAGCCACCATGACCAGCGCAAAGACCAAGATCGAAACAGAGAAAGGCCATGTGAGATCAGCTCTGCTCCAGCCAAACTTCTCCTGCAGGGGAACAACAAAGATACTCCAAGAATACAATACACCCAGAACCAGGTTAATACCGGTTCCGGCTAAGCAAACCAACCAACGGTTCATAATACCACCTCCTCAATAAAATTTTACCAACAAGACTTTCAGCAAGCGTTTAAAACTGCGTCTCAACAATATTTACAAATTATAAAACGATATGTCAATAGGTTAAACACGGATTTTAAAATTAAGTTTTATTTAAATGAATTTAGGCAAGATAAACAAAAAGCAACTCAGGAAAAATTAGCCTCTCCTACCAGATTCAATTTCAATAAAAGGATGGCTTATAAAGAAACCATATTGTGGATCTATCTTCAAAAAACCATTCACTTTCAGCTTCATTCCCTCCAAATTCTTAGGGACAAAGCCAAGCTTTTTCAGGCGACTTAGAAATCTTCTATCTAACTCTACAAATACCTTGCCACATTCAAATATACACTTATCATGGCCACGGCAAAAAACCTTATCTACAGTAGATTTGAATACCACCTTCTTCCCTAATGCTTTATTTAGGTCATCTAAATTATATACATCCACAATCATCTCCTTTTCAACCAAGCTTAACAAAGGCGGTTCTCCCCCACTTATCCCAAGTTTTGCAGCCATCATTTTAAGCGCTATTAAACCACCAACAAAAGTTAGTACTAACCCAGCTATAACCAAAAAGCGAACTTTTATTACATCGGCCTCCTTTATTCCCACGAATCACCTCAAATAATTCATCATGAAAAAGATAATCACTGGCATAAAGGCCAAAGAAGAAGCCACACTTGTAACCAACACATAATCTTGTATATACTGCTCGTAGTCCACATACACCTGCCTAAACCTAAACTTAACACACCAGACCATAAATACAGCAACAATAGCAGCAAATAACAACTTTAACATATTTTGATAAATCCACATATACAAAACCCTTATCCCATGCACAGATACCCCTGAAACACATCCAATAGAAAGCATAAAAAATTCCATAGGAAGCTCAGTAAAAACTTCGGATAATACAGGAATAAAAGCAAAAAGTACAGACAAATAATAAGCAAAAACACCAAAGGATACTGAATATACCAGCAACATACGATTCCACAAAACCACTTTGAGAAGTGAAGAAACCAATAAAGACGCAATGAAAGGATATATGAACATATTGGAAAACGTGATTAGGTGTTTGCTACCTTTTTTAGCTAAACCAATCAAAAAACTTATAAAAAAATTGTGGAAGAAAAAAACGACTGCAGGGCACACAAAAAACAGATAAACATAAGAATAGGGGGCTGGAAGAGAAAAACTCATTCCCTCCAGCCTCCCTTAAGAGTTTTACTTCTTAGGTGCACCAATAGGTAACACCTCCTTACCAAATGCAGGATTTATAAGCTCGGCAGCCATAAGATACCAAGCAGTGAAAGCAGTCCAAATCCCTTCCCATCCAGCAATTCTCCCAATTGCTTTACTCCCCGTTATCAAATGTATATCCAAAAGCACAAAAAGAATCAGAAGAGAAACGAAGATAACCTGTAAAGCTTTCGCCATCTGGAAGGTTGGTATAGTCATAATAAACGTAAAGATCGTCCACGCAATGAGTGTCCAAGTTAACGCCCCATGAAAATCTTTAAAACCAGGCAGTATATTGTTATCCTTAAAATAAACCAAAGTAGCCAAAGCAATCCAAAAAGCACCGTAAGAACCAAATGCACACATTCCAAATGTATTACCTGTAGCAAATTCAAGCAAGCCTGCACAAAGCTGGGCAAGTCCCCCATAAAACAAGCCCAAAGGCAAAGCAGTACCCACATCGGCAAGTATACCTGCGTTATGTACATTAAGCACAAAAGTGGTCAGAGCAAAGCCCCCAAGCCCTAAAGGAGCTGGATTTGCCAACGGTCTAAACTCTGCCATATTACACCTCCTTTTTTAATATCTCCTCACAAATAAAACAAACAGTGCTTTGGAGAACTCTACATACCCTCAATGACACCACCTCCTTCTTTTGAGTAACTCTTGTTTGCAGCTAAATTATATTAAATAGAACAATTTGTCAATATATCTTAAACAACAAATCAAGTTATAATGTTTCCAAAACATGGCACAGATATCCATTATACTTTTCTAATCTAATCAAATTACGGTTAAAACTAAGAAATATAACAAGACTACACAAGCAGATTTAATTTCCAGAAATAAAACAAATATAGTTATAAATTTGATCTCACATAGCAGATAAATAAACAATGTTGCTAAAAAATCGTATACCCACGCCTTATTGATGAAAACCATCTTTAAGCTTAGACTACCCGCTATGCGATGGTTGACCCCGGAAGAGATGTTGAACATAAGCTTTGCTTGCCTGCTTTTAGGGGTTACCCTATGGAAAAGGCAAAAGATTGAAGGGTGGTATGTAAAAGCCTTGATTTATTCCGCGATAATAGTCTCCCCAGCCATATTTAAAAAGATCAAAAACAAGCAGTTAAAAAACTGGTGCCCTGTCTTTGCAGTCCCTGTATTCTTTATGAGCCTCAAAGGAACGGTGGAAGGGGTAAACCCAACTAATTGGGACTTGCTTCTCATGAATCTGGACAGAAAGCTTTTCCTCGGCCATTATCCGGTTCTGCTTTTAGAAAGAATCTACAATCCTTTTTTGAGCGAGCTTTTGCAGATAGCCTATGTGTTGTACTTCATTATCCCCATACTTCTTGGAGCACTCGCCTACAGTAAAGACGAAGAAACCTTCAGAAAATGTGCCGTGTCGGTAATGTTTACCTTTTACGCATCATACATAGGATACTTTTTGGTACCCGCAGTGGGTCCCAGATTCGCCATGGCAGAGATGTTCACCAAAGAGATTAGAGGTTTACTTCTCACGCCATATATAAAGCACACGCTCAACGTCCTTGAACCTACGCCCCACGACTGCTTTCCCAGCGGACACACTGCTGTCTCAGTTTTATGCTTCATGCTCAGCGCAAAGTACAAACTCAAGCCCAAGCTGTTCGCAACTTTAGCTTTAGGAGTGGTGCTTGCCACAGTGTACCACCGCTACCACTACGTAGTTGATGTAATAGCAGGGTTAATTTTAGCCTTTATAGGCTACTTGGTGGGAGGCTGGATCTACAGAAAATGGGCAGAAAGGAAATAGCCAAAAACACCCTCATATTCACTTTTTCCACCATGGCCTCTCGCATACTGGGTTTCGTCAGAGACATACTTATAGCCAAGTTCTTTGGAGCAACTCCAGTGGCCGACGCTTTCTTTGTTGCCTTCAGAATCCCCAACCTATTCAGAAGGTTGCTGGGAGAAGGTGCACTATCCTCAGCTTTCATACCAGTATTCTCCCAGTACGAAAAGGAAAAGGGAAACATCAAGACAGTCTTGGACAGTGCGTTCTCAACACTGATCATAGTGCTTGCTATCTTAGTGTTACTGGGAGAAGTTTTCACATCTTCTCTTGTGAAGATCATAGCTCCAGGTTTGAGAGGAAATATATTCACCCTAACAGTGAACCTTACCAAAATAACCTTCCCATACATTGGGTTTATGGGTACCGCCATACTCATCGGCGCTGCCTTAAATCATAAAAAGGACTTTTTCTACACCTCTTTCTCCCCATGCCTTCTAAACATATGCATGATAATCGCTTTGCTACTTTCACAAAGATTTCCCCAACCTATAAAAGTTCTCGCATGGGGAGTGTTTACAGGCGGCATTGTTCAAATGCTCTTCCACTTATACGGCGCCAAAAAGCTTGACGTCTTACCCAATCCAGTGTGCAAACCTTTCCACCCAGAGGTTGTAAAAGCACTGAAGCTGATGGCTCCAGCCACTGCAGGACTCGCCATACACCAGATAAACACCCTTATTGATACTGTTTTGGCCTCCTTCCTTGTAGCTGGAAGCATTTCCTTCCTTTACTACGCTAACAGGCTCTTCCAGTTACCACTGGCACTGTTCGGCATCGCTATTGGAGCTGTTCTCTTACCATATGCCGCCGACGCTGTGTCGTCGGGAAGAAAAAAGGAACTCATAGATAACATACGATTCAGCCTTGAATTTGTGATGTGGATAACCATTCCCGCAGCGGTAGGACTAGTCATCCTCTCATTCCCAATAATAGATCTGCTCTTTAGAAGAGGCGAATTCTCTATCACTGACGCTCACAACACCGCGTCCGCCTTATCCATGTACGCCTTGGGATTGCCCTTTATCTCAGCCATAAAGGTTGTGGTAAGCGTCTTCCACTCACACATGGACATGAAAACTCCTGTAAAGGCAGCAGCTTTGGCACTTGTCGCCAATATAATGCTCAATCTAATACTCATGAAGCCTCTAAAACACGCTGGACTTGCATTAGCTACTTCCCTTTCTTCTCTGATACAGTTGTCATACCTAATGGCTAAGGCTAACTCCATGGTAAAACTCAAGGAAATTGTGCCCAAAAACTGGGCAAAGATCATTTTTGTAAACTTCGCTTTCGCCTTCTTGCTCTTCATATCCACAAAAAGCCTTAAGTATCCTGTAAATGAAAACATCCTTGCACGGGGAACCTTCGTTTTTGGTATAATCTTGATATTCTCCACGACCTATTTTGCTATCAGTAGTGCTTTGAAGATAGTTGTTCTGCAAAGGATTAGGGACTAAATATTGGTAAAGAACCTTTTGGAGGATGGGTTATGTGGGATTACGCACCGCCCATGGACGTCTACGAAACAGAAAGGGAGCTGGTGATAGAACTTGAGCTTCCCGAAGTTGACAGAAACGACGTAAAAATCACAGTAAAGGGACAAACCCTCACCGTTGAGGGAGTAAAAAGCTACAAGATTGGTGAAGAAAATGTTAAGTTCTTGAGGCTTGAGAGATACAGCGGATACTTCAAACGGGTGGTTCAGCTCCCTTTCACACCAGTAGAGGAAGGTATCAAAGCCACAATGAAAAAAGGGGTTTTGAGAATTATCATTAGCAAAGACAAAAGCAGAAGGATAGAGGTGGAGGAGTAAACCATGAGCATAATCTGGACACCGGACAGCCCAGAGAGAAACATGCCCTTTGAAGGCTTCAGCATACAGATACCACCTGAGCTTCCCCTTCTGCCCACAAGAGATGTGGTGGTGTTTCCCCTAATGCTTATGCCTTTGCTTGTGGGAAGGGACCTTTCCATAAACGCAGTCAACGAAGCCCTTTCAAAGGACAGACTTATCTTCGTTACTGCTCAAAAAGACCCACAGATTGAAGTGCCAAAGGCCGACGACATATACCACATAGGCACCGTGTGTATGATAATGCGCATGGTCAAAACCCCAGACGAAAAGATCAAGATCATCGTCCAAGGCATTGCCAGAGCGAGAATAGAAGAATTCCTACAGTTCAATCCCTTTATGAAGGTAAAGATAAGTCCTATAAGGGAAAGACCTGTCACCGAGCTGAGCATGGAAACAGAAGCCCACATCCGCCTGATAAGGGAAAACCTTGAAAAAGCTGCTTCCTTAGGAAAGCCCATACCTCCAGAGGCTATAGGCCTCCTTGCCAGTATAGAGGATCCAGGCAAGCTTGCAGACTTGGTAGCTCCCCAGCTTAATCTAAAGACCTCTCAGGCTCAGGAGATCTTGGAAACCATTGACCCAGAGCTGAGGCTTAAGAAGGTAGCCAACCTGCTTTTAAAAGAGGTTGAATTGCTGACCCTACAGCAAAAGATACAGACAGAAGCCAGAGAAGAGATGAACCGTGCCCAAAAGGAGTACTTCCTCAGGGAACAACTTAAGGCCATACAGAAAGAACTGGGAGAAAAAGACGAAAGGCAAGAAGAGATTGAAGAATTCCAAAAGAAAATTGAAGCTGCCAAGATGCCTCCAGACGTGAGAAAGGAAGCGGAAAAACAGCTTAAGAGACTTTCCAAAATGCACCCCGACTCTGCAGAGGCTGCTGTGGTAAGAACATATTTAGAATGGCTCGTGGAGCTTCCCTGGAGGAAGAGCACAAGGGACAGACTGGACATTAAAAAGGCAAAAGAGATTCTGGACGAAGATCACTACAACTTGGAAAAAGTTAAAGAGCGTATCCTTGAGTTTTTAAGCGTTATGAAACTCAAAAAAGATGCCAAAGAAAAACAAACAAAAGGAGCCATTCTCTGCTTTGTGGGACCTCCCGGAGTGGGTAAGACCTCCTTAGGCAAGTCCATAGCCAAAGCCATGGGCAGAAAATTTGTAAGAGTATCCTTGGGGGGCGTCAGGGATGAGGCTGAGATCAGGGGGCACAGAAGAACCTATGTAGGAGCCCTCCCCGGAAAGATCATTCAAGGAATCAAACAGGCCGGAACCAATAATCCAGTCTTTATGTTAGACGAGATTGACAAGCTCGGTTCGGACTTCCGCGGCGATCCATCTTCTGCCCTTTTAGAAGTGCTTGATCCTGAACAGAACTATTCTTTCGTAGATCACTACTTAGGGGTACCCTTTGACCTATCAAAGGTGCTTTTCATCTGCACTGCAAATGTGCTCCACACCATTCCCGCACCCCTACTGGACAGGATGGAGGTTATAGAGATTCCAGGATACACTGAAGAGGACAAGATAGAAATAGCCAAAAGGTATCTCATCCCCAGACAGCTCAAAGAGTGTGGTCTGTCTCCAGACGAGGTAAAGTTTTCCGAAAGAGCTATTGTCCATATAATAAGGCACTACACAAGGGAAGCAGGCCTGAGAAATTTAGAAAAGAACATAGCCTCTGTTCTCAGAAAGATAGCTCGCAGAAAGGCCGAAGGAGAAAACGGTCCCTTCAATGTAACCGCCAAAACGGTGGAAAGGTACTTAGGCCCTCCCAAGTTCCTACCTGAAGAGGAAAGGCCGTCAGAAAACGAACCCGGTGTAGCTATAGGGCTGGCATGGACCCCAACAGGCGGAGAGATAATGCATGTTGAAGTTGCTGTGGTAAAGGGCAAAGGAAAGCTTATACTTACTGGGCAGTTAGGAGAAGTGATGAAGGAATCGGCTCAGGCAGCGGTATCTTATGTGAGAAGCAGAGCGAAACAGTTGGGAATAGACGAGGACTTCTACTATAACTCAGATATACACATCCATGTTCCTGCCGGGGCCATACCAAAGGACGGACCATCGGCGGGTATAACCATCACATGCGCTCTCATATCAGCCCTCACTGGTGAACCAGTAAGGAACGATATTGCCATGACAGGAGAGATCACCCTAAGGGGAAGGGTTCTTCCTGTGGGAGGACTTAGAGAAAAGTCCTTAGCTGCGAGACGAGCAGGCATATACGAAATCATCATACCTAAAAAGAACTTAAGGGATCTTGAAGATCTGCCTAAGTACGCCAAAAAGGACCTGAAATTCCATCCCGTTGAGCACATGGACGAAGTTCTTAAAATAGCCTTTAAAAAGTGCTTGGAGACAGGAAATGAAGGTAGTAACGGTAAACAGAAAGGCACGGCACGATTATGAGATTCTTGAAACTTATGAAGCTGGCATAGAACTAAAAGGCAGCGAGGTAAAATCCCTGAGAGAAGGGAAAGGAAGCATAAGGGACGCCTTTGCGAGGGTGGAAAACGGCGAAGTGTGGCTATACAACTTTCATATCCCTCCCTACAAGCAATCCACAGTCTTTGTACCCAACCCCGAGAGACCCAAAAAGCTTCTCCTCCACAAGCACGAGATAAAACGCCTGGCGGGTAGAGTAGCGGAAAGAGGATTAACACTCATCCCCCTCAAGGTTTACTTCAACGACAGGGGCTGGGCAAAGGTGGAACTTGCCCTCGCAAGGGGCAAGAAGTTGCACGACAAAAGGGAAACCATAAAAAGAAGGATTTTAGAAAGAGAAGCGGAAAGGGCTATGAAGAGGTACAGATGATAATAGGTGTGGACACAGGAGGAACCTTCACTGATTTTGTATTCCTAAAAGATGGAAGATGGCACATTCTTAAGGTCCCATCTACTCCAGAAGACCCATCAGAAGCGATTCTTACCGGAATAAAGCAGATCGCTCCCGAGGGAGAGGTCACCATACTACACGGATCAACGGTAGCCACCAACACCCTGCTGGAGAGAAAAGGGGCAAAAACCGCTCTTGTAACCAACAAAGGGTTTGAAGATGTAATTGAAATCCAAAGGCAGAATAGAAAAAGGATATACGATCTCTGTTACAGAAAACCGTCCCCCCTTGTGCCTGCTGAATTGCGCTTCGGAGTCTCAGGAAGAATCAGCTCAAAAGGAGAGGTGCTTGAAGATATAGACACAAGCGAAGTAGAAGCCTTAGCCCAAAGGATCAAAGATCTTGGGGTTGAATCGGTAGCTATTTCACTGCTCTTCTGTTTCCTATTCCCTGAACACGAGAAAAGGGTTGAAGAAATCCTAAAGAAAAACATACCAAACGTTTTTTCCTCAAGTTCAATACTACCCGTGTTCAGAGAATACGAGAGAACCTCCACAGTGGTTATAAACGCCTACGTCGCCCCAATAATGGGAAAGTACCTTAAAAAGCTATCCAGCGGCTTGGGAGAAAAAAGAGTTCGCATCATGCAATCCAACGGTGGAAGCATATCTGTGCAGAAAGCCTCAAGGGAAGCAGTGAGAACCATTCTTTCCGGTCCCGCAGGAGGAGTTGTAGCCGCCCAGCGACTTGGTGAGATAACAGGCTATAAAAATCTCATTACCTTAGATATGGGAGGAACCTCTACAGATGTATCTTTAATTAAAGATGGACACGTTCGGCTTACAACGGACTACGAGATTGACGGGCTGCCAGTAGGGATACAAGTGATTGACATACATACCATAGGAGCGGGAGGAGGCTCCATAGCACGCATAGATGAAGGAGGAGCACTAAAGGTAGGTCCTGAAAGTGCAGGAGCGGACCCTGGACCCGTATGCTACGGCAAAGGAAATAAGGTTACTATCACCGATGCCCATGTGTATTTGAAAAGAATCTTCCCCGAATTCTTTTTGGGCGGTACCATGAAGATATACCCTGAAAGGATCCCTTCCTTTTTAAACCCACTGGCAAAAGAAGCGAACATGAGCCCCCAAGAAATGGCCCATGGGATAATCACTGTGGCAAACTCTAACATGGAAAAGGCTATTAGAGTGGTATCTGTAGAAAAAGGGCATGATCCACAGGACTTCTCCCTCCTTGTGTTTGGAGGGGCAGCTGCTCTTCACGCTGCAGAACTTGCAAGAAGCATGGGCATCCCCAAAGTAATAGTGCCCCAAAACCCCGGAGCCTTTTCCGCAATAGGGATACTGCTGTCAGATGTTGTGATGGATTACTCAATGACCGTAATGATGTACGAACCCAACCCTAAAGAGATAGAAGAGAAGCTAACCCAACTCGCCCACAAGGCCTCCCAAGATATGAGAAAGGAAGGATTTGCAGAGTTTAAAGCTTTTTACTATCTTTCTTGCAGATTCAAAGGACAATCCTACGAGATAGAAATTCCCTACAGCGAAAATTACAAAGAGGTGTTCAAAGAAGCATACAAGAGGCTCTACGGGTACTGTCCTGAGGACAAAGGTGTTGAAGTGGTTAATGTAATTCTAAGGGCCGTTGGGGAAACTCACAAACCGAAGTTTCCTGAAATACCCAAAGGAGACAAAATACCCCCTAAAGAATCCCTTTTGGGAACCTTTGAAGGCAAGAAAATCTACCTAAGGGACAAGCTTCTCCACAGAAACATAATTGATGGCCCTTCAATAGTTGTGGAGTACTCCTCAACCACCTTCGTGCCTGAAGATTATCTTCTTGAAGTGGATCGCTGGGGCAACCTTATACTGAGGAGCAAAAATGGCAGTTGACCCTGTAACCCTTCAGGTATTCATAAACATTCTATCTTCCATAGCAGAGGAAATGGGAACGGTTCTTTGCAGAACCTCTTTCTCTCCAAACATAAAGGAAAGAAGAGACTTTTCCTGTGCTATCTTCACAGGCAACGGGGACATGATTGCCCAAGCCTCACACATTCCTGTGCACTTAGGCTCCATGCCCTTTTCAACAAGAGCGGTTATAAAAACCCTGTTCCTTGATGAAGGGGACATGGCTATCCTGAACGACCCCTTCTCAGGAGGAACCCACCTTCCAGATGTTACCATGGTTGCTCCCGTTTACCACAAGGGAAAACTTCTCTTTTTTGTAACCAACAGGGCACATCACGCTGATATAGGAGGGGCAAGTCCAGGCTCCATGCCCCTTTCCACAGACATATACCAAGAAGGACTCATCATCCCACCAGTAAAAATACTGGAAAAGGGCAAGATAAAAAAAGAGATAATGGACATAATACTGGCCAACGTTAGAACCCCCGACGAAAGAAAGGGTGACTTAGAAGCCCAGATAGCAGCAAATCTCAGGGGAATACAGAGAATAAAAGAAGTGCTGTATAGATACGGAGAAAAACACGTGATTGAATGTGTAAAGGAAGTTATGGATTACTCAGAAAGGACAATCAGATCTTTCATATCTCAAATACCCAATGGAGAATACAGCTTTACCGACTACCTTGAAGACAAAGACCAACTTATTCCCTTAAAGGTAAAAATCACCGTAAAAGGCGATGAAATGAACGTGGATTTCACAGAAAGCGCACCACAGGTGTCCGGATTCCTAAATGCCGTTAGAAGCATAACTGTATCCTGTGTGCTTTACACCGTTAGATGTCTGCTTCCCGAGGATGTCCCCACAAATCAGGGTCTGATGAAGCCCATAAAGGTGATCACAAAAGAAGGCACTGTGGTGGACGCACAAAAACCTGCTGCTCTTGCCGCCGGCAACGTGGAAACTTCCCAAAGGATTGTTGATGTGATCTTTGGTGCTTTATCCCAAGCAATACCGGAAAGAATACCAGCAGCCAGTCAGGGAACCATGAACAATCTGCTTATAGGAAACAGTGAGGTTCCCTTTGTTTACTACGAGACCATAGCCGGAGGAGCCGGAGCCTGCCCAGAGCAAGACGGAGAAAGCGCCATACACACCCACATGACCAATACCATGAACACGCCCATTGAAGCGCTGGAATTTTCATACCCCCTAATGGTCACATCCTACAAAATAAGAAAAGGCTCTGGAGGAAACGGAAAGAGAAAGGGTGGAGATGGTATAATAAGAAGCGTCAAGCTTTTGGAGAAAGCCCACGTTACTGTAATCTCCCAGAGGAGAAGAACATCTCCCTTCGGGCTTGCAGGCGGAGAAAACGGTAAAAAGGGCAGGAACATCATCGTAATAAACGGACAGGAAAGGGATGTAGGGCCTTTCTTCTCTCAAGAGCTACCCGCCGGGGCAGAAGTGCGGATAGAAACACCCGGAGGCGGGGGGTATGGCAACCCCCAAGAGTGAGATTCTAATAGCATCATTAGGATACCTTATGATAAGCACATGTATACTGGTAGATCTGCGCCTCAAGGCTCAGATGTGGAAAGAGATACTAATAGCCTCCCTACAATCTCTGATACAGCTTATCGGGGTAGGCTTTGCCATCCTGGTCCTCATAAAGGCCAATGTTGAAGCGCTTAACGTAGCCTTAGTTCCTCTATTCGTTCTCAACGGAGCAAGGATTGCCAGAAAGAGATTCACCTCTTCATCTTACAGAGAGGCAACCTTAGCCTTCTGGATTTTCCTCTCCATGCTGACGGTGACATCCTTAACCCTGGTTCTTTACTGGATATTTGGCGTGCTAACCCTAAAGGCAAATAGTATCATACCTCTCACAGGCATTGTTGCCGCAGCCTCCATGAGAAGCCTATCCCTGGCCTTTGATCAGTACATATCCACCGTCAAGAATCAGCAGGACACAATCTTGGGAATGTTTGCCTTAGGAACATCCAGCACAACGATCTTTCTATACATCCTCAAAGATGTGATACGTCACATAACTTTACCCATAATAGATATGCTCAAAGCAGCGGGGGTGGTTCACATTCCAGGGGTTATGGTGGGCCTTTTAGTAGCTGGAATCCTGCCGATAAAGGCGGCTGTCATACAGTTCGTTATCATGGCCACCATGGTGTTTGTTTATCTAACCACCCCTTCCCTGGCCCTGTTCCTTATAGTAAAGCGGTACGGTTTTAAGCTTGAAGAGTAGTGTTCAATTATCCTCCGTACTAACCTTTATAACCGTTTTGACATTCCCCCGTGGATTGAAGTCTCCAATGACCTCCAGAAACTTAGGCTTCAAAAGATCCCTTAAGTCGTTAAAGATCCTGTTGGTAACCTCCTCGTGGGATATGTAAACACTTCGGTACTTATTCAAGTAAAGCTTCAAGGACTTAAGCTCTACAATATATTTATCGGGCACATACCTTATGCGAATGGTGGCAAAATCGGGATAGCCAGAACGAGGACAAAGGCATGTAAACTCAGGAAAGGTTATCTCTATGGTATAGTTGTTGCCCGAAGGATTCTCCCAAGCTTCCAGCTTAGCCTCTTTTATCTCTTTCTCTCCGTATCTCTCCACCTTCCACCTCTCTATTTGAAAGCTGCCAATATTTTATCCGCTTTCTCAGCAAGGTCTATCTCAAACAACGCTACAGTAGGCAAGAACCACGAAACCCTAAAGCGAGCATCTCCATCCTTGTTCTCACCGAAATAGGCCAGCGCTACCCTTCCAAAACCTGCCTTCTTCTCTATATCTTTTGCCTCCCTCAAAAATCTCCTCGCCACGTTGGGAAGCTTGTTGAAAGGATAAGGCTTGCCTTCCTGTCCCCTTTGCTTAACAAACTCGGTAACGATCCCCACATTACGAAGGGCCTCTATTAACTGATGAAGCTTGTGCTTCTTAAAGTACGCCAAAAGGAGAGAAGCCGCGGGAAGCCTCAGTATCTCTATGCTGCTATTCCCCTCCCTGAGCTCTCCCACAAGGTAAGCCTTTCCCTCGGCCATCTCAATATGAGCAAAGAGCTTTTTGTTTTTGGGCATTTCTTGCAGTATCTCGCTCACCTCGTAAGTCACACCCTCCTCTTCGTAAATATCCCCCTTCTTTCTTCTACCGTATTCAGCAACAAAGAATCCTTCTTGTCCGTTCTTCTTACCAAGGATCAGATCAAGGCCCCACTTCTTTAGGCTCTTAAACTTGAACTCCCTTTCCTTTTCTGGTTGCCCCAAGGTCTCAAAAACCAAAGTGTTTACTGCCTGAATCTCCCTCAACTCCACAAGATTGCTCACCTCATCCCTCCTTTACACTAATTTACTCAAATTATTTGAGCGTAACTTTATATATACCTGTTCCTCCAGAAGTCAAGGAAAATCTGAGGCTGTTCGAAAAATAGATCTTGACGAAGGGGGAGCCAAGGATTAGCTCCCCTAATATGAGAAGAAGCAAACTAAACCTAAAAGTTATCTTTAAAATAACACAAGCAGTGTTAACTGAAAAGTCTTCATCATCCAAAGGCAGACCAAGAACCTATTCAGATGCTCTTATAATCGCTATCTTCCTCTACCAAATCTTGAGGAATCTGTCCTACAGAGAAGCTCTTGAAGAAGCTTCTTTTGTATTTGGTCAAGTTCCTTCTCTTTCCACATACCACTACAGAATCTCAAAGCTTCCCAAACAACTTATAAGAAAGATCCTCAAAATACTGGGTCAAAGTCTTCTGTCAAAAGAAGAAAAAGTCCGATTTCTTGTAGCAGATGGCACAGGCTTTAGTTATCTTGATTGATTTGTATCCTTTACGGTTTTTTAGAGGGTTGGAGATAAGGAGAGTGAGATCCCACATAAGGGTAGTTCCTGTAGTAGCAGTAACTTCATCAGGGAAAAGGATAGTTTTGACTGCTGGGACTGGAGGCTCCTATGCCAGTGAGGTGAAGCTTTTCATGGAGGCATTGGATGATATTGAGTCTGGAACATTTCAGGGTGCACATTTGATTGCAGACAAATGCTACGACTGTATTGAGATCATGAAAAGGCTCAGAAAGCTCAAGATAAGACCTGCCATAAGGGTGAAGGAAACCTTCAGGAAAGGAATAAGGCATTCATTGAGGAAAAGGTCTAAGGTTTTGTGGGGGAAGTCTGGAGGCAACAGGTATTTGATTGAGAGCTTGTTTGGGACGTTGAAGATCAAGGTAGGATCACATTTCAGGGTAAAGGACGAGGAAATAGCCCAGAAGATGGGATTGGCAGTGTTTGTGTTGTATGACATGTATCTATGGGTAGCTATGTTTGTTCTCCAGACACTGGCGAGATACGTTACCATTCTTAGAGATCATCTGTGATTTTTCGAACAGCCTCTCTCACTCACACTGCCTTGACAAGAGATAACGCAGGGTTTAAATATCCACACGGATAGTGCCGGAGTGGCGGAACTGGAAGACGCGCTGTCTTGAGGGGACAGTGGGCCTTGTGCCCGTGCGGGTTCAAATCCCGCCTCCGGCACCACTTTTTAGTATCGGGGCGTAGCTCAGCCTGGCAGAGCACTGGCATGGGGGGCCAGTGGTCGCCCGTTCAAATCGGGTCGCCCCGACCATTTTCCTCCGTAGGGGTTCAATGCTCATCTTGGTATCCAACGACGATGGCGTCTTCGCCACGGGAATTAATGTTCTGAAAAGGTTTCTGTCCCAGATAGCAGAGGTTTGGGTGGTAGCCCCCGATAGAGAAAAGAGTGCCTCAAGCCATTCCCTCACCCTTCACAGACCCCTAAAGGTAAAGGAGATAGAAGAAAGAGTCTTTGCCGTTGACGGCACCCCCACCGATGCTGTCATCATTGGGGTAAACAAGCTCCTACCAAAAAAACCAGATCTTGTTGTATCCGGTATAAACGAGGGGCCAAACTTGGGAGACGACATCACATACTCAGGAACAGTAGCCGCGGCTATGGAGGGAACCATCTTGGGTATTCCCTCTATTGCAGTCTCACTGGCCGTTGGACAGTACAAAAACTTTGAAGTAGCGGCAAAGGTGGCAGTAAAGGTTGTGGAATGGGTAAATAAACATGGCCTCCCGCAAGAAACACTGTTGAATGTGAACGTTCCCGATATCAAAGAGTACCAGAAGATTAAAGGCATAAAATGGACAAGACAAGGGAAAAGAACCTACACAGACTACATTTACGAACTGAGGGACCCCAGAGGCAACGTTTACTATTGGATAGGAGGATTCCCCGTAGATGAAGAGGAAAATTACACCGGTGCCAACGAAACCGATATAGCAGCGGTGAAAAGCGGCTACGTATCCATAACCCCCATAAAGCTTGAGCTCACAGATACAGAATTCCTCTCAAAGGTGGTTGGAAAAGATGGACCTGAACTTTGATGAACAGAGAAAGACCCTCGTTGAAAGCATAAAGAGGAAAGGCATAAAAGATCCTAAAGTTATAAATGCCCTGTTGAAGGTTTCCCGACACCTTTTCGTTCCCAAAGAGTACCTGCATGAATCCTACCATGATCATCCCCTCCCAATAGGGGAAGGACAAACCATATCTCAGCCTTACATAGTGGCCCTTATGACAGAAGCTTTAGAGCTAAATGAGGATTCCAAGGTACTTGAGATAGGAACAGGCTCCGGATATCAAGCAGCCATTCTGGCGGAGATTGCGAAAGAGGTTTACACCGTTGAGAGAATCCCTTCACTATTTAAAAGAGCCCAAAAGATTTTAGCGGATTTAGGATACGACAACATCTACTTCAAGTTAGGAGATGGCACGAAGGGATGGGAAGAACATGCTCCTTACGATGCTATAATCGTTACCGCGGGAGCTCCGGAAATTCCACAGTGTTTGGTTGAACAGCTGACTGTGGGAGGGAGAATGGTTATTCCCGTAGGAGGAGAGTTCTCCCAACGCCTGCTGAAGATAAGAAAGCTTGACGAGAAAGGCAAAATAAAGGTAGAAGATTTAGGCGGGTGCGTCTTTGTAAAGCTAAAGGGCGAGTATGGATGGTAATAAACGGGGCGTAGCGCAGTTTGGCAGCGCACCAGCTTCGGGAGCTGGGGGTCGCCGGTTCGAATCCGGCCGCCCCGATTTTATTGTTGGCATCATAGGAGCCTCCAAAGCCACACCAAGGGACAGGGAGAACGCATACCTCATCGGTAAAGCCGTGGCTAAAATGGGTTTAGCTATAATCTGCGGAGGGCTTGGAGGAGTCATGGAGGCAGCCTCCAAGGGTGCATGGGAGGAAGGAGGATTGGTCATCGGCGTGCTTCCCTCTTACAATAAAGGCGATGCCAACCCCTACGTTACCATACCAATAGCTACAGGCCTGGGGCACGCAAGAAACACTATAATAGCTGCCACTGCCGACGTTCTCATAGCCGTAGGAGGCGAATACGGAACCCTATCGGAAATAGCCTTTGCTTTAAAGATGGGAAAACCTGTTATATCCGTCTTTAGTTGGGACATAGTAGGAGTTCAAAGGGCAAAGAGTGTTGAAGAGGCCATCGCTCTTTTGAGGGAGGTCTGTGGTTGTTAAAAACCTTCGCAGTCTTTCTTCTCGTCTTCACAGCCTCGACCTCCACCGCCACAAAGTACTGCATCTACAAGGTTAAAAGGGGAGACACCCTTTACTCCATAGCCAGAGCATCCAGGCTCTCCCTGAAAAAGCTACTAAAGATCAATAAAAATCGCATAAAGAAAGCAAATCTACTGAAAGTAGGCCAGGAGATCTTGGTCCCATGTAAGGCCCTTGAAGATTTAGCCGGCATGTGCAGATACAAGGTCAGAAAAGGAGACTCCATAGCTAAGCTTGCGGCAAAGTTAGGGCTGTCTGTAAAAAAGATTGCCAAAATAAACAATATCAATCCAAAGAAGGGGTTGCGATACGGTCAGATGTTGATGCTACCGTGCGATAACCTTTTAGATCTAAAGATAATTGAAAGGGTAAAGCTCAGAGATGTAGAGGGCATACTACCACGGAGCTTTAGACTGTATAGTGTAAAGTTCATATCCCCTGTGGGCAAGGCGGTCAAGGTCGCAGTGGTAGGAAACAGGGTGGACCTCCCCTTAAGCAGAGGAGAAAGGGTTGTAGCAGCAGCTTCAGGCAAAGTAATCTATGTGGAACGTTCCATTAACGCCATGGGCACATTGGTGATCCTCAAACACCCGAGAAACCTATACACCACTTATGCGGGTAGTAACATAAAATGGAGAGTAAGAGAAGGGCAAAAGTTGCAAAGAGGCTGGATATTGGGGTATGCCACAGATGACACTATTCTCAGGTTTGAGATACTGAAAGGAAACAAACCGGTGAAACCCCAAAGGTTCGTTGAGGAGGTTAGATAAATGAAAGTGGCAGTGATAGGAGCTGGATACGTTGGTTTGGTAACCGCCGCCTGCTTCGCCGAGTTCGGCAATGAGGTAGTGTGCGTGGACAAGGTAAAGGAAAAAGTGGAAGCTTTAAAGAAGGGAGAGATCCCCTTCTATGAGCCTGGCCTTTCCGAGCTTGTGGAGAGAAACTCCAAGGAGGGAAGACTAACATTCACCCAGAATATAGACGAAGCTATAAGAGACTCCTTGGTGATCTTCATTGCTGTAGGAACTCCTCCCAGAGGGGACGGCTCAGCAGATCTCACCTACGTAGAGGAAGTAGCCAAAAAGATTGCCGAGAATCTCAACGATTATAAAGTGGTTGTCACCAAAAGCACCGTTCCGGTGGGCACGGGATATAGAATCAAGGAAATCATAGAAAAGAACAAGAAGAATAAAGTGTCCTTTGATGTAGCTTCCAACCCTGAGTTTCTCAGGGAAGGATCTGCCGTTTACGACTTTATGCATCCTGATAGAGTTGTAATTGGAACGGAAAGCGATTCCGCAAGAGCTATCTTAAGAGACCTTTACAGGCCCCTATATTTGAGGGACACTCCCTTTGTCTTTACTGACATCAAAACAGCCGAGTTGATAAAATACGCTTCTAACTCCTATTTGGCCATGAGGATTTCTTTCATAAACGAGATAGCCAACCTATGCGATAAGGTTGGAGCAGACGTGCATGTGGTTGCAAAAGCCATGGGATTGGACGGAAGGATAGGGCCCAAGTTTCTACATCCTGGTCCCGGATACGGTGGATCGTGTTTCCCCAAGGACACCCGCGCCCTTATCAAAATAGCCGAGGAATACGGATACGACTTTAAGTTGGTAAAGACCACCGTTGAGGTAAACGAGCTTCAAAAGGAAAGGGCCTTTAAAAAGATAAAGGAGATGCTGGACAAAGAGCTTTCTGGAAAAACCGTGGCGGTTCTTGGACTCTCCTTCAAGCCCAACACCGACGATATAAGAGAGGCTCCAGCCATACACATAGTCAAAAGGCTACAAGAAGAGGGAGCCAACATAAGAGCCTATGACCCCGCTGCCATGGAAAACTTCAAAAGCCTCTTTCCGGACATCACCTACTGCAAGAACTCCTATCATGCTGCAGAGGGAGCAGATGCAGTGGTTATTGTGACAGAATGGAACCAGTTTAGAAATATGAACCTCAAAAGACTCAAGGAAGCTATGAGAGGGAACGCACTTATAGACCTCAGAAACGTCTTTGAGCCTGAAAAGGCCAAAAGCGTAGGATTCAAATACACAGGTATGGGGAGGAGATAGATGTTCGCAATCTCCCAATTTATAAACGCCTTGGCGTCGGTACTGGACATATTGCTGAGATTGTATAGCTGGATCATCATTATTCGGGCGCTCATCTCCTGGGTTAACCCTGATCCCTACAATCCAATCGTGCAGTTTCTCTACCGTTCTACGGAACCAGTCCTAAGACCTATCAGAAGGATCATCCCGCCCCTGGGAGGTATTGACATATCCCCGCTCATAGCCCTCATAGCCATTTACTTTCTTCAGATATGGCTTATACCCGTTCTGAGGCACTTGGCATGGCAACTGAGTGGAACTGTATAAAAGAAGGCAAGGAAGGAATAATTATAAACGTCAGAGTGCAGCCAAAAGCATCAAGGGCTAAGATAAAGGTAGAGAAAGAACATTTAAAAATCTGGGTTACGGAACCTCCCGTTGACGGAAAGGCAAACAGAGCCGTAGTGGAACTTTTGGCAAAGAAGCTCGGGGTTAGAAAGGCACAGGTAGAGATAAAAAGCGGCGAAACCTCAAGAAACAAAGTTGTAATCATTAAAGGGATAGAGCTTAAAGAAGCCCAAGCGAGGTTGAAGAATGATTAAGCCAGTTTATCTTACCGAAGATGATACCATCGTTATGCTGGATCAAAGAAAGCTCCCTTTGGAAGAAGTGTGGCTCAAGATAAATACCCCCGAAAAGGTTGCTGAAGCCATAAAAACCTTAACCGTAAGAGGAGCTCCTGCCATTGGCATAGCCGCAGCTTACGGATTTTATATAGGAGTAAAGAACCTTACCGATGCATCAAGAAGAAAACTTGAAGATAGATGCCGTTATCTCACAAATCTTCTTGGCTCCACAAGGCCCACCGCCGTCAACCTCTTTTGGGCCTTAAAGAGAATGAACAGAATCGTTGAAGAGGACACCGTTTCACCTGTGATCAAGCTGATAAAAAAGCTAAGAGCCGAGGCGTTGAGGATTCACGAGGAGGATATAGAAGCCTGCCTGAGCATGGCTTCTTTTGGGTCAAGGCTCATCCCCAAAGGGGTAAAGATACTGACCCACTGCAACGCAGGAGCCATTGCCACAGGTGGGTACGGCACCGCCTTAGGCATAGTGAGAAAAGTCCACGAAGAAGGAAAGGTTGAAATGGTATGGGTTGATGAGACACGCCCTCTGCTTCAGGGAGCAAGGCTCACCGCATGGGAACTTGAGAAAGAAGGCATACCTTACAAGGTAATATGCGACAACATGGCAGGCTATTTAATGGCAAAGGGAATGGTGGATGTAGTCGTTGTAGGCGCCGACAGAATCACCTCCAGGGGAGACGTGGCGAACAAGATAGGCACCTACACTTTGGCCGTGCTGGCAAAACATCACAACATACCTCTCATCGTGGCAGCTCCTACCTCTACCTTTGACCTTTCCTTAGAAAGCGGTGATTCCATTCCCATAGAAGAAAGAAAAGAAGAAGAGGTGCTTAACTTTGCAGGTATGAGAACCACACCTCCCAAAGCTCATGCTTTCAACCCTGCATTTGATGTAACCCCCGCAGAGCTGATAGACTACATAGTAACGGAAAAAGGTGTGATTGAACGCCCCTTATGCCAGAACATAAACAAACTGTTAAAAGATGCAGATTAAATGCAGGAAGTGTGGCACAAGATTCCCCATAAAGGACGAATTGGTTACGGAAAAGGGAATAAAGGTCCGCTGTCCCAAATGCCACACCACCTTCATCGTTAGAAAAAGGGTCAAGCCTAAAGAGGAACCCTCTTCTCCTCCACCGCCAACCCCACCCAAGGAGGAAGAAGAACCCATAAACTTAGAGGCCCTAAAAGAACTTGCCGAGGAAAAGCCCTTCATCAAACAGTTCAAAGAAGCCAGCTTGTTTCTAAAGATCCTTTTCATAGTTACCATAGGCTCATGCATCGCTTTCTCTGTGTACTCCATACGCACATACCTCAAGCTCAGAGTGGTGGAAAAAAGCATCTACGCCACGGTAGCGATAAAGTACGGCTACGTCAAAGACGCCATAAAGGAACTGAAAGCCCTTCTTGAAAAGGATCCAGACAATCTCTCCTACAACTATCTTTTGGCCACTGCTTACTACATTTTAGGTGATGGAAAGGCCAAAAGCTACTTTGAAAAGGTGGCAGAACTTGTAGATGATACCGAAGTCAAGGGATCTCTTCTCATAAGGGCTGGTAAGATAAACAGAGGTATAGAACTTCTGGAGGAAGCTCTACCGCTAAGCGACGATCCCCAAGCCGTGGCCAACGATTTAGGAATCGCCTACTTAGAGACAGGACACATCGCCAAAGGGCTGAAGTATCTAAAGGACGCCTTTGAAGGATACCCTTTTGAAGTGCGCTTCAACAGAGCAGTGTTTGCCATAAAAAAGAAGAACTACAAAGACGGACATAGGTTTGTGGAAGAAATGTACTCCTATTACCCCGACAAGGTGGAAGTGCTTATAAATACGGCGGTATATTACATAGAACAGAGAATGTACAAACGAGCTTTACAGCTTCTGCTCATGGCAAGGGGAGAACATATGTTCGCTCCTATAGTGCACCACAACATAGGGATTGTTTACAAGCTCTTGAAGGACGAAAGGTACAGAGCCTATAGAGAAACAGACATAATCATGGACGACAAACCCCATATAGCCGACTACATATTTCTGCTAAATCCCAAAGGGGTGGGACTATGAAAGAAGTCTATTTAGGCGTTGACTTGGGAGGAACAAGGATCAAGGCAGGACTGATTGACGCCAAGGGAGATCTCATAGAATGGACAACCACCGAAACAGAAGCACATAAGGGCAGAGAACAGGTGCTAAAGAACCTCGCTGGTGTAATAGAAACGCTTCTATCAAAAACCAACGTTTCCGCTGTTGGTGTAGCAGTCGCATCTCCCTTAGATCCTTACGAAGGCGTTTTATTCAATCCACCCAACCTACCCTTTGGAACCTTCAACATAAAAGAGTTTCTGCAGGAAAAATTCAACCTGCCCATTGTCATAGAGAACGACGCCAACGCATATGTGCTGGGAGAATGGTGGAAAGGAGCCGGTGCAGGGGCCAAGGTGCTGCTGGGCATAACCTTAGGTACCGGAATAGGAGGAGGGCTTGTCTACAACGGACAGGTGTGGCACGGAGCGTGGGGACTGGGAGGAGAGTTCGGTCACATAACCATCCTTGCAGATGGTCCCCTGTGCAACTGCGGCAACAGAGGATGCTTTGAAGCTTTGGCCTCATCAAAATTCCTCATAGAAACCTACAAGAGACTCTCCGGCAAAGAAGCCACTCCCAAAGTGATCTATCAGTCAGCTATTCAAGGAGAAAAGGAAGCCCTTGAAAGCTTCCGAATTCTGTCCAGAAACGTCGCTGTGGGACTTGCCTCCCTATGCAACGCCCTCAACCCCGATGTGGCCATAATAGGGGGTGGACTGGCAAACGCTGGAATGCTATTACTTGAAGGGGTTAGGCTCCATTTTGACTCGCTCCTTTTGGATGGACTCAAGGGGAGGATTGAGCTGCGCTTGGCAAAACTGAAGGACTACAGCGCTGTTTACGGCGTGGTATACAAATCCATGAAAGCTATAAAACGGGAGGTGAACGGATGAAGGTAACCCTAAGCGTTTTGAAGGCAGACATTGGAGGCTGGGTTGGCCACAGCAACATGCATCCCAAACTTATAGAGATCGCCCAGGAAAGCTTAGATGCCGCCAAGGTTGACGGCGTAATTATTGACTATCACGTGGCATACTGCGGAGACGATCTAAACCTTATAGTAACCCACACCAAGGGAGTAGATAACCCAGACATCCACAAGTTGGGCTGGGATGTTTTTATGAGATGTACCGAAGCGGCTAAGAAACTCAAGCTCTATGGCGCCGGTCAGGATCTCTTGAGCGATGCCTTCAGCGGAAACCTGAGGGGAATGGGACCCGGATATGCAGAGATGGAAATTGAAGAGAGAAAGAGCGAGCCTGTTATAATCTTCATGGCAGATAAGACCTCCCCGGGTGCATGGAACTTACCTCTCTTCAAGATGTTTGCCGATCCCTTCAACACCGCAGGTCTTGTGATTGATCCGAGCATGCACGAGGGCTTCATCTTTGAGGTTCTGGACGTAATTGAGAACAAATGTGTTAAACTGGCATGCCCCGAAGAGATGTACGATCTTTTAGTGCTTATAGGAGCCTCCGGACGCTACATGATTAGAGCGGTTTACAGAAAGTCTGACGGAGAGATAGCAGCCAAAGCATCTGTCCAGAGGCTCAACATGATGGCTGGAAGATACGTGGGCAAGGACGATCCTGTACTTATCGTAAGGGCACAGTCAGGATTCCCAGCCGTGGGAGAGGTGCTTGAGGCCTTCGCCTTCCCCCATCTGGTGGAGGGATGGATGAGGGGTTCCCATCATGGACCGCTTATGCCTGTGAGCTTCGAAGACGCTGTACCCACAAGGTTTGACGGTCCCCCAAGGGTGATTGCGGCTGGCTTCCAACTGGCCGATGGCAAGCTTGTAGGACCGGTGGATATGTTCAAGGACAAGAGCTTTGACTACACAAGGCAAAAGGCCCTTGAAATCACCGATTACATCAGAAGACACGGTCCTTTTGAACCCCACAGGCTACACCTTGAAGAAATGGAGTACACCACCTTGCCTTCCGTCATGGAAAAGCTTAAAGAAAGGTTCAAGTCTGAAGACTAAAAAGAGGGCGGGCTTGAAGGCCCGCCTTTTTCATTGAAGAGAACATGAAGTTCAGAAGGACATACGGTATACTGTCTGCTCTCTTTTTTATATTTTTGGGGCTGTCCATAGCTTCACCCTTGCTGAAACTACCGCCAGCTATAGTGGGAAGCGTAGGCTTTGACATAGGAACTTTCCTATTCAGAAACTTGGGGATTTTGGCCATAGCTATACCCATTGCTGGACTAATCGTTTCCCTTGGAATACTCTTCAAAAAAACCTTCCGCAGCATAGTGCTCTCTCTGCATGTGTTACTGTTCTTCTTTATAGCAGAGCTCATCCTGTCCGTATGGCTAAAAAACTCCTTTTGGGGAGGAGACCTGTCCACATTCATAAGGGAATTCCTTCATGAAAAGATCGGCACAGTGGGATCTTCTTTACTAATAATCGGTCTCATACTGGCACTTTTCGCAGCCTTGGACGTAAAGCTTCCCTTTCCTAAAAGGAAAAAGAAAACCACCTATCAAGAAACCAAACCAACAAAATCCCCACTAAATTCGACAAAACCTGAACTGAAAGAAGAAGATGTCACCATAGAAGAGATAAAGGAAGAAAAAGCAGAGCCTCCAAAAGAAGAAGAGGATGTGATAGACCTAACTCCCAAGGATGAAGAGGGCAACCTGCGGATTGTAGAAGGCGGCGGAGAACTGGCCCAGGTCTTAACCCCCGATCTTGAAGAAACCGAAGAAGAACCCATCTACAGAAGGAAGGGAAACAAAAACTACAAACTACCCTCACCCGACCTGTTGGGCTTTGTGAAAAGAGAAAAGAAGAAGGTAAACCCCAAAGAGCTTGAGACCAAAGCAGCCCTTTTGGAAGAAAAACTAAAGGACTTCGGCGTTACAGGAAAGGTAGTGAGCGTGCACTATGGCCCTGTGGTCTCCATGTTTGAATACAAACCCGCCCCAGGCATCAAAGTAAGCAAGATTCTAAACCTTCAAGACGACATTGCTGTGGTAATGAAGGCGGGAAGCGTAAGAATCGTAGCTCCCATACCGGGGAAAGACACCATCGGTATAGAACTACCCAATGACGAAAGGGAAACTGTTTACTTCACCGAAATCCTCAACTCTGATGTTTTTCAGGAAAGCCCTTCACCCCTGACCCTTATCTTAGGTAAAGATATCTTCGGCAAGCCTTTTGTCGCTGACCTAAGAAAGATGCCCCATCTCTTAGTAGCCGGAGCCACAGGATCGGGAAAGAGCGTCGGACTCAACTCCATGATATGCAGTATACTTTTCAAAGCAACTCCAGATGAAGTGAAATTCATACTTGTTGACCCTAAAATGCTGGAATTCTCTGTTTACAACGGGATTCCCCATCTAATTACCCCTGTGATCACCGATCCAAAAAAGGCATCAACTGCCCTTTCCTGGGCAGTTTCAGAAATGGAAAAGAGATACCAGATGCTCTCCCAAGCTGGAGTGAGAAGCATTGAAAGGTACAACATCAAAATCGAAGACAAACTCCCATACATAGTCATAGTCATAGACGAGCTTGCCGATCTCATGATGGTGGCAGGCAAAGACGTAGAAATGCAGATAGCAAGACTGGCCCAGAAAGCCAGAGCTGCTGGGATACACCTCATAGTTGCCACCCAGCGTCCTTCTGTGGATGTAATAACGGGACTTATAAAAGCAAACTTCCCCTCCCGAATCTCCTTCAAAGTGAGCTCAAAAGTGGACTCCCGCACCATACTTGACACAGTAGGAGCGGAAAAACTTTTAGGAAACGGAGATATGCTGTTCATGCCTCCCGGCAAATCCGACCTTATAAGACTCCACGGTGCCTACATAGGAGACAGAGAAATAGAAGCAGTGGCGGAATTCTGGAAGAAACAGGCAGAACCGGAATACAGAGACGACATATTTGAAAAACCAAAAATAAACGGCACAGGTGAAGACAAAAATTACCTCAGAGAAGAATACGACGAGCTTTACGACGAAGCTGTGGAATTTGTAACAAGCCTCGGCTACGCATCTGCATCACTACTACAGCGGCAGTTCAAAATAGGCTACAACAGAGCGGCAAGGCTTATAGAAATGATGGAAAAGGACGGCATTGTGGGACCCGCCCAGGGCAGCAAACCCCGCGAAGTCCTCATCCGCAAAAGCCCAAAGATAAACCTCCCTGAAGAAACCTGAAGCAATTCAGAACCATAACGGTTAAACAAAAAGATCCACGAAACTGAATCGTTCTACATCCACCAAGCCTTTGTCGGTGATTTTTAGCTTGGGGATGACGGGAAGGGCCAAGAAGGAAAGGGCCATGAAGGGATTTTCCGGTATGGCCCCCATGCCCTTGGTGTAAGCCTTCAGCTCTTTGGTGCGGGAAGCAACGTAGTTTAAGCTTTTATCAGACATTAGCCCTCCTATGGGAAGTTCCAAGGTCAGCTTTGGATGACCATCCACCACCACCGTAAGGCCACCGTTTACGGATACTATATGCTTGACAGCAACCTCCATATCCCTGTCGTTATCTCCCACAACCACTATGTTGTGAGAATCATGGGCCACAGAAGAAGCTATGGCACCTCCCTTTATGCCCAAACCCTTTACAAATCCAACTCCAACGTTTCCGGTTCCTTTGTGCCTCTCAACCACAGCTATTTTCAAGATGTCCCTTTCTGGATCTGCTACAACTTCTCCACCTTTTATCAATGCTTCTTCCACTAAATGCTCAGTTACTATCTCCTCAGGAATAACGCCAATGACCCTTATTCTTCTGCCTTTTGCTTCCACTCTAAAGGGTTTTTCTGGTAAGCGCACTTTAAAGATAGGCAGATCTACATGATGCAGCTTGCACAGATCTATAAGCAACTTCCTTCTTTCTGCAACAACCTTTCCGTTTTTTATAACGTAGAGAGGGAAGAATCTCTTGAGATCCTCCACCACCACTATGTCAGCTATATATCCCGGAGCAACAGCTCCCCTTCTTCTAAGATTGAAATAGAAGGCAGGGTTAAATGTAACCATCCTAACTGCTATGTTCGGAGGCAACCCCATGTAAACGGCCTTTCTCAACAGTTCGTCAACATGCCCGTCCTCAACAAGATCGTCTGGATGCCGATCATCGCTCACCATCATGAACCTTGAAACTCCATAAGCCCTTACCAGAGGCAAAAGGGCAGCCATGTTCTTAGCGGTAGAACCTTCTCTTATCATTATGTACATGCCTCTTTTCAGCTTATCCTCTGCCTCCTGAAGATGTGTACACTCGTGATCTGAAGCTATGCCCGTGCTACAGTAGGCACACAACGGCTCTCCAATAAGGCCAGGGGCGTGGCCATCCACCCTCTTGCCCACAGAGAGGGCCGTGTATATCTTTCTCAGCAGCTCCTCATCTCCGTTTATCACGCCAGGATAGTTCATCACCTCTCCCAGACCAACTACCCGTGGATGGGTGAGCCAGTCGGCTATATGCTCCGTATCCAAAACGGCCCCTGCCGTTTCAAAATCCTTTGTAGCAGGAACGCAGGAAGGAACGGTGAAGAAGAAATCAACAGGAAGCCCTTCTGTCTCCAAAAGCATATACTCAATACCTTTGTTCCCCGCCACATTGGCTATCTCATGGGGATCGGATATTACCGCAGTAGTGCCTCTGGGAAGAACTGCCTTGGCAAATTCAACAGGATGAAGCATGCTGCTTTCAATATGTATGTGGGCATCAATGAATCCGGGAAGAACGTATCCTTTTTGAAGGGATATTACATTCTTGGCTATAAAATCGTGCCCTAAAGCAGCGACGTAGCCGTTTTTTATAGCAACATCTTTTCTTTCAAGTTTCCCGCAGAATACATCCATCACCAAGCAACCCTTTATGACAAGATCCGCCTCCTCCCTTCCCATGGCCACATCTATAAGAGACTTCATTATGGGGATACTCAACGCCATCTTTCTCTCCCTGCGCTTTAAGTTAAACCGATTTTTTTATATACTAAAACGCCATGAAACTCAAAAAGGCGCTTATACATCTTACGCTACTAACTATGATCTCCTTTTCCAAGGGATGGACACTGGATTTTAAGGTTCTTGGTTGCCGCTATAAGAAGACGGAAAATGGAACGTCTGTGACCTTGAGAATGGACAACCTCTTTGTAGAAGACGTCTACACGCGCCTTAGAGAAGGAGCCGAGTATCTTTTGAAAATTGAGCTAAAGCTTGGAAACGGCAAGAAAGAGAATAAGGAGCTTTCCTTCTCATATGATCCCATCAACCGCATATATGTGGTGAGGGGTTGTCTGAAAAAAAGATTCAAAAAGAGCGTTCACTTCAGAAAAAGTATAAAAGAATTTTCCTTCAAAGCCAGCAGTATCCCTGTTAAGGCAAGGGCTGTTAGGATAGATCCTTATCTGCCCTACCCTTTCAACGCCATCCCCTTCTTTGGATCCTTCAAGACCCGATGGGTAAACTGCTATGCGGAAAGATGAGAAGCAGCTAAGGGGAACGCTGCTTGCCACTGTAGGTGTGGCCTTTCTTCTTGCTCTAACCCTTACTTTGCAGTTTCTCATGGGAACCTCCAAAGGACTGAAGCTCATGCCATCAGGGCTTACGGTGTTTGTGCTCATTACGGTAAATCTTCTTCTGGTTTCCATATTTGTGCTTTTGATAGGGAGAATCCTCGTAAAGTTATGGATAGACAGCAAAAAGGGATTGCCCGGAACCCGATTTTCTCTAAAGCTTGTGGTCAATGTGCTAATAGCTACCATTGTGCCAGCTCTGTTTCTCTTTTTCGTAGCGGTTGGATTTATAAACAAGTCGGTAGAGACATGGTTCAGTGAAAGGCGTGAGGAACTGGTAAACTCCGCCAAGGACATAGCTACTCAGTTTACCGTATACCTGGAAAAACACTCAAAGCTCCTATGCCAAGGCGCCGTAAACGATATGAAAAGAGAAAAACTTCTCCCTTTGAATAAGGAAGATGACAAAAAGAAGAAGTGGAGGGTGCAGTGGATTTTAAAAAAGTACAGGAATCTATTCGGTGCTAAATTTATAGACCTCTACTTTCCAGATGGACAATTCTACTTTGGCACATCCGCAAAAAGAAGAAGTGTGCACAAAGAACTCAACATCCCCAAGATGATCAAAGAAGCATTCTATGAAAACGTAGCCTACGGTTTCACCCACAAGAGGTACTACTGTTATATTTATCCCAACAAGGGAAATAAGCTCGCCCTCTTTGTGGCTTACAAGCTATCCAAGAGTTTGAGTCTGGCGCTCACAAATATTCAGAAGATCTACCAAGAGTTTTCCAGCCTAAAGCTCATAAAGGAGTCCATAAAGATCACCTACATCATCATCTTTCTCATGATCAGTGCCCTCATAATATTCGCATCGGCATGGTATGCTCTTCAGATAGCAAAAACAGTAACGGTTCCTTTGGAAGCGCTTATGAACGCCACTGAAGAGGTATCCAGAGGAAACCTCAATGTCAAGGTTGAGGCTAAAGCCACGGACGAGCTGGGTCAGCTAATAGAACACTTCAACAGGATGGTGGCCGATCTTAATGTGAAGCAGAAAGAGCTTGAGCAGGGGAAGGTCTTTATAGAAACGGTGATAGAAAGCATCACCACAGGGGTTATATCCATAAACAGGCACATGAATGTTACCATAGTAAACTCAGCCGCCAAGAGGATTCTGGGCATTAAAGAGAATGTGATAAACAAAAAGTACTGGATAGCCTTTCCAGAAGAGAGATTCTCTTCCCTGTACAAAATCATCAGGAACATGATCCGAAAGGCAGAAGCGGAACAGCACCACGCAGAGGTAACCATGCACATTGAAGGGACCCCCAAACACCTGCTGGTAAAAGCCTCCCCTATAATCAATCCCACCTACGGCAGGATGGGGGTGGTCATTGTGATAGAAGACATAACAGAACTGGTTAAGGCACAGAGGGCACAGGCATGGGAAGAGGTGGCGAGGAGGATGGCCCACGAGATCAAGAATCCCCTCACCCCCGTGAAGCTATCCGCTCAGAGAATAAAGAGAAAGATCGCCAAGCTAAAAGTAGATCCAAAAGAAACCGAAGCCCTCATGCAGTCTGCAGATGTGATAATAAGATCCGTAGAGACTATAAGTAGGATGGTAAGCGAGTTTTCTCGGTTTGCCAAGCTTCCAGAGACACAGCTTGAACCGTGCAACGTAAGAGAACTTATAGAAGAGGTGGTAGACATGTACAGGGGGTTAAAGGACATTGACTTTGAGGTTGTTTTACCGGAAAATCTTCCAGAAAAGGCGCTTTTGGACAGGGACCAGATGAAGGCCGTGTTTATGAACCTCATTGAAAACGCCATAGATGCCATGGGAGGCAAAGGGAAAATCACCATAAGGGCAAGCTACAAAGAGAAGGAAAAGCGCTTGGTATTTGAAGTGGCGGATACTGGCTGTGGCATTCCCGATGAGGACAAAGAAAAGCTATTTGTGCCTTATTTTTCCAAAAAGAAAGGTGGCACAGGACTTGGACTTGCCATTGTTGATAAGATAGTGGCAGACCACGACGGCTACATAAGGGTTGGAGACAATCATCCCAAAGGAGCTATATTCACCATAGAGATTCCCTACAGGGAGGCAGCTTGAAGGAGTTCATACTCATAGTGGACGATGAACCGGACATACTCTCCACCCTGAAGGCGGTGCTTGAGGACGAGGGATACCGCACCCTCGGTGTCACCACTGGGGAGGAAGCTCTAAAGTTTGTAGAAAGAGAGCTTCCTGATCTGGTTATCCTTGATGTGTGGTTAGAAGGCATAGACGGAATAGAAGTCTTAGGTCAGATAAAACAGAAGTACCCCGATATACCCGTGCTCATAATATCCGGGCACGGCACTATAGAAACGGCTATAAAAGCGGTCAAGCTGGGAGCGTACGACTTCATAGAAAAGCCTCTGGACTTAGATAGGCTTCTACTGAAGGTCGAAAAGGCCATTGAGGATGCAAAGCTCAGGAGGGAACACAGGCTTCTCAAAGAGGAAAGGAAAAAGGAAATCATAGGGGAAAGTCCAAGGACGAAAGAGCTCATCAGGCAAATAGAGCTTGTGGCACCCACCGACTGCTGGGTGCTCATATACGGGGAAAGCGGAACAGGCAAAGAGCTGGTGGCCCGAATGATACACGAGCTTTCACCGAGAAAAGATGGTCCTTTTGTAGTGGTCAACTGTGCAACACTGCCAGAGGAACACATTGAAGTGGAGTTGTTTGGATGCGAGCCAGGAGTGCATCCCTGTTCCCAGATGAGGAAGGGCAAGTTCGAGCTGGCAAATGAAGGCACCCTCTACTTTGATGAAGTGGGAGACATGAGTCCAAAGGTCCAAGCCAAGGTTCTGAGGGTGCTGGAAGAGTTAAAAATAGAAAGAGTTGGAGGAACAAGGATTATAGACTTGGACATAAGGGTAATCGCCTCCACCAACAAGGATCTTGAGAAAGAGGTTGAAGAAGGCAGGTTCAGACACGAACTTTTCTACAGGCTGAATGTTTTTCCAATACGAGTGCCCTCCCTGCGGGAGAGGAAGGAGGACATTCCCCTTCTGGCAAGGCACTTTGTAAAGGAGTTTTCCCAGAAGTACGGCAAAAAGGTGAAAGATATATCCCCTCAAGCCCTCAAGATCCTCATGGATTACCACTGGCCCGGCAATGTAAGGGAGCTGAAAAACCTTATGGAGCGTCTGGTCATCTTGGTACAGGATGAGATCATAAAGGAAAGCGATCTCCCATTCCCTCTGGGAGAAACCCAGGAGAAAAGGCCTCAGAACCTCAAGGAAGCCAAAGAAGCCTTTGAAAAGGAGCTGATCCTCAGAACCTTGAAGAAGAACGAATGGAACATATCAAGGAGCGCTGAGGAGCTTGGTATAGAGAGGAGCTACCTATACAAAAAGATGAAAAGCTACGGGATAAAGCGGGAAGAGGAGAGGCAGCAATGAGGTACAGGGATGCAGGAGTGGACATAGACAAGGCGGAAGGTTTAGTTGAAGTCATAAGGCGCATGGCACTAAGCACAAACAGACCGGGAATTGAGGCGAACATAGGTGGTTTCGCAGGCTTATTTAAGTTGTCTCTATTTAAAAACCCCGTGCTGGGAACCACCACCGACGGAGTGGGAACAAAGCTAAAGGTAGCCTTTATGACAGGGATTCACAATACAGTGGGGATTGACCTGGTGGCAATGAACGTCAATGACCTTGTAACCACCGGACTGGAGCCTCTTATCTTTTTAGACTACTTTGCCTGCGGGAAGCTGGACGAAAAGATATACCTTCAGGTTATAGAAGGCATAGTGAAAGGATGCAAAGAGGCAGAATGCACCCTCATAGGAGGAGAAACGGCAGAAATGCCTGGATTTTACAAAGAAGGAGAGTACGATTTAGCTGGATTCTGTGTAGGGGCCTGTGAGGAAGGGGATCTTATCAAATCCAACTGCACCCCCATGGACATAGCCATAGCCATCCCATCAAGTGGTCTTCACAGCAACGGCTACTCCTTAGCCCGAAAGGTCATCTTTGAACTCAAAGGAATGAAAATTGACACATACGTTGAAGAACTGGGTAAAAGCATAGGGGAAGAACTCCTGACCCCCACCAAGATCTACGTCAGACAGGTAAAGGCCCTAAAAGAGAGAAAAATCAAAGTCAAGGGCATCGCCCACATAACCGGCGGTGGCCTTTTGGAAAAACCCAAAAGGATGCTAAAAGGAGTGGATCTCTTCATCTACACCGATTCGTGGGAGCCACCTCCCATATTCAGCTTGCTTCAGGAATGGGGCGATATTCCAAAGGAAGAAATGTTTCGAACTTTCAACATGGGGATAGGTATGATTGTGGTGGTGGACAAGGAAGATGCCGACAGGGCCATTGAGGCCATCGCATCCACGGGTGAAAAGCCCTTTTTTGTGGGTGAGATAACCGAAGGAAAGGGGGAGATTAAGCTATGGGAGGGAAGCTTTTAAAGCTCGGCGTGCTTATATCTGGAAGGGGAAGCAACCTCCAGTCCATCATAGACCACATTGAAGCAGGAAAGATCCCAGCCAAGATTGAAGTGGTCATATCTGACAAGAAGGATGCTTATGGCCTTGAAAGAGCCAAGAAGCACAGAATAGAAGCCCTATTCATTGATCCCAAAGCCTACCCAAGCAGAGAAGAGTTTGAGAAGGCAGTCGGAGATGAACTGGAAAAAAGAGGCGTTGAGCTTATCTGTCTTGCAGGCTTCATGCGAATACTCTCTCCTTACTTTGTAAATCGCTTCAAGAACAGGATCATTAACATACACCCTGCCCTTTTGCCCTCTTTCCCAGGACTCCACGGACAAAAGCAGGCAGTGGATCATGCCGTAAAGATAGCTGGCTGTACAGTTCACTTTGTGGACGAAGGGGTTGACTCAGGCCCTATAATCATCCAAGCGGCGGTTCCCGTGTTTGACGACGACGATGAGGATACATTAGCTACAAGGATACTGAAGTGTGAACACAAGATCTACCCAATGGCAATCAAACTCATAGCGGAAGGAAGGGTGAGCATAAAGGGAAGAAAAGTTACCATTAAGGGGACAAAGAAAAAGGAGTGGGAGGTGTTCAACCCCCCACTGGAGCTTTAGCTGATAATTTCCAAAATGTACTTCTTTTTTCTGTCCTTATTGGCAGCGTTGAGGATGGTCCGCATTGCCCAGGCTCTCACTCCCCCCTTGCCTATAACCCTGCCTAAATCCTCAGGGGCAACGCTCAACTCAAAAACCACCGTGTTGGCCCCATCAATTTCGTTAACCTTCACCTCTTCGGGCTTCTCAACCATTGCTTTAGCCATTGTCTCAACCAACTCCTTGAGCATCGCTCCCTCTCCGAAAAGATGTTTTTACACCAAAAACTATTTTACTTTCCCTTTCTCGCCCTTGTCAATAATGCGCTTCAACTCGCTTTTTGGCCTGTATCCCACGTACAAATCCCCTTTGTAAATCCATGTGGGGGTCCCGGTAATACCTAAGCTCTTGGCTTCCTTTATGTCCCTGTCTATCCTTTTGGAAATGGCTTTCCTATCGCATTTAGGTTTCTTTTTAGGCTTCTTGCCATGCAAGATGTAGTCGTAATAAGCATCTTTACCCAAGGACTCCCTTATACACTCTGCCTCTTCAGCTATATCACGAGCCTTCTTGCCGTGAACGATAAAATACTTGGGATAGAAAGCAATCTCTCCTTTTCCCTCCATTTCCCTCAGCTCCGCAAGCTCCTTCTTGCAGAAGGGACAGGTGGGATCAAAGTAGAGGACAATGGCGGGAGCATCCTTCTTGCCGATCCTCGGGGAATCCTTCAAGTTAAGCTTGGACATGTCAACCTTTTTAGGTTTTGGTGGTTTAAGATATCCCTTCTTCTTGGCCATCTCAAAGATCACATCTTTAGGCCTATCAGGATTGCTAAGATCCAAAAGCCGGCCAAGAACCACGTAATTGCCATCTTTACTGACAATTATGTTGCCCACCCTATCACCTTTCTTTATAAAGACCACATAAAGCCCCTCAACAGGAGTCTTCTCAACGGAAAGTATCTTCACCTGCCCTTTAAACAACTGATTGACCCTATCCCTAACGGACTTGGGAACATTAGCTGCAAAGACAGATCCAAAAAGCAATGAAACCAAAATAGCTCCGCAGACACTTTTCCTAAGCTCCATTCTATCCCTCCATTCAACTTTTCCGCCATTTATAGGACAGGTTTTTGACTAAAGCAACGGCGTGTTCTACTAAATAGAGGCCATGGAGGAAAGAATAACAGAGATAAGGGCTGGCTTCACCACCTTCATCACCATGGCCTACATTATCTTTGTAAATCCCCAAATCCTATCCGAAGCAGGAATGCCCAAAGAAGGGGTTGCCTTTGCCACGTGTGTTGCTTCCGCCATAGCCACAGCTATTATGGGGCTTCACGCAGGGTACCCCTTTGCCTTAGCTCCGGGGATGGGTCTCAATGCATACTTTACCTACGGCATCGTCAAAGGGTTGGGATACCCGTGGCAGGTAGCTTTAACCGCTGTTTTCGTTGAAGGACTGATTTTTATAGTCCTCACCCTGTCAAAGGTAAGAAGTCTTATCGTTGAGTCCATTCCCGCCTCTATGAGATCAGCAGTCCCTGTTGGGATAGGCCTGTTTATTGCCCTTATAGGCATGAAACAGGCAGGGTTTATCCAAGCATCTCCCGCCACCTTAGTTGCCTTAGGAAACCTTAAGAGCTACGAAAGCCTTTCTGCCTTTGTGGGGCTTGTCATGGCAGGAGTCCTCATGGCACGAGGGTTCAACGGCGCATTGCTACTGAGTATACTGACCGTCACCTTTGTATCGGTCCTCATGGGTAAAGTAACCCTTCCCCCCAGTCTGGTAGGATTTCCTGATCCATCCGGAACCCTGATGAAGATGGATCTCAGCAAAATCGGTGATTTGGCCTTCTGGAAGGCAGTGGTGGCTTTGCTCTTCGTAGACATGTTTGATACCCTCGGCACCTTAGCCGCGGTGGGCACCCTCGGCGGGTTTATGAAAGAAGGGAAGCTACCAAGAATGGAAAAGGCCCTCATGGCCGATGCAATAGGAACCACCGTGGGAGCAATACTGGGAACATCAACGGTCACCACCTACATTGAAAGCGCCACAGGGGTTGCCGAAGGAGGCAGAACCGGATTGACCGCCCTCACCGTTGCAGTTTTGTTTTTAATCTCCACCGTTTTTTACCCTCTGGCCACGGTGGTACCATCCTACGCCACAGCCCCTGCCCTTATAATGGTAGGAATACTCATGTGTTCAAACGTTCGGGAAATTCCATGGAGCAGATTGGACGAAGCCATCCCAGCCTTTTTAACCCTTTTCTTCATGCCGGCAACCTACAGCATAGCCAACGGCTTGGCTGCAGGATTCATAAGCTATCCCATACTCAAAAGCCTTTCGGGAAACGCAAGGGACGTGAAGCCCTTCATGTGGGTCCTTTGTTTGCTCTTTTTGATAAAACTTGTCCTCTACTGAGGAGGTATTCGGAATGGGAACAGTCTT
>WGAU01000168.1 GCA_015494645.1 Aquificota bacterium | reverse complement strand
GTGATATACTGGGGCGAAAAGCTCACCAAACTAATCAAGGAGGGTGCCAAGATCATAACAGTTTAGCCAAAAGATTGGAAACTACATAGTTGAAGATTGGAAAATAAGAGGGATTCATCCTAAGCTTACCCTTACCTGCGAGGAGGATTCCCTCTGGCATGTTTTCAATAACGGAAAGTACCTTTTTCCTCAAACCATCCGGTAGTTTTCTTAGAGGCAAACCACTGTCTGTGCGAAGATAAAGGATGATTTTTTCTTCCCACAGTTCATCGTCGGAAAGAACATCCTCTTTTCTATGAAACTTCCCTTTGAAGACTCCCTCCACATAGGTTTCCAAATCTTTAGGATTGTAAATCCTCCTTCTGCCGTCAAAGCTTGCTGAGGAAGGCCCCAATCCTATGTAAATTCGGTGGCTCCAGTAAACCATGTTGTGTATACATATCTTTCCGTTTTTGCAGTAGTTGGAGATCTCGTAATGCCTAAAGCCACAGGATACAAGGAAATCCCTTGCCTGAAGGTACATGTCTCGCCACAAAGCATCATCCACCGGTTTTACAGCACCCTCTTCCTCCCATTTCCTGAGCAAAGTGTCCTCGTCAAAACTCAATCCGTAAAGGGAGATATGGATTACCCCTAAAGAAACTATTCTCTTCAAATCCTGTATAAGGCCATTAACAGTTTGTCCCGGTATGCCAAAGATCATATCCACATTCACATTGTCAAAAACCGAAAGGGCTACTTCCACCGAAGAAAGGGCCGTTGAGGCATCGTGGGAACGCCTGAGAAAACTCAAAAGGTTATCGTCAAGACTTTGCACCCCTAAGCTCAATCTTCCTACGCCTAAAGCTTTTAAATCTTTAAGAAAGGACCCATCAAAGGTGGCTGGATTGGCCTCCACGGTAAACTCCAGTGGAGCATAGGACAGGATATTTAAAAGTCTCTCAAGAAAATCCAAAAAGGAATTGCCCAAGCAGGTAGGAGTTCCTCCCCCTACGTATAGAGTGTAGGGAGGAGAAAGCTCCTCCAGAACAACACGGGCCTCTTCAAGGATGGCTTCCAAAACAACATCCACATCAAAAGAGCCAAGAGGCACAGAGTAAAAACCACAGTAAGCACATTTTGACAGGCAAAAAGGAATGTGAACGTAAACGCCCTTTATACGCTTAGCTTTAGCGTCCCTTGTAGTTTGGCTTTCTTTTCTCAAAGAAGGCCTTTATTCCCTCAGCCATATCCTCCGTTTCGGAAAGATAACATATACCCATCTTCTCCGTTTCAAGAAGGCTCTCCACATCCCAGAAAAGCTCCCTGTTTATAAGCTCCTTTATCTTTTTAACCGCAAGGGGAGCTATCTCTGCCATCCTTTGAGCTAACTTCTCGGTCTCTTCCTCAAGCTGCTCCTGAGGAACCACAAAGTTAACAAGCCCCATTCTCTGAGCCTCATGGGCATCAAAGAAATCGCCGGTAAGGGCATAGAAGCTTGCTCTCTTCAATCCAACAGTTCTTGCAAGAACTATACTGCTGAACATATCAGGACAAGCACCTATCTTGACATAGGCCAGGTTGAACCGGGTTCCTTCCGCAGCAATGGCCACATCGCAACATCCCATAAAACCAAAACCGGCACCGCTCACCGCCCCATGAACGGAGGCTATGACCACCTTGTCACAGCGTCTGATCATGAGCACCACCTGATTGAGCCAGTCAAGCACCCTGTATATGGTTCTCTTCATGCTCTCGGAAGCGAGAAAGGCTTTGAGATCGCCCCCTGCACAAAAGGCCTTGCCCGCTCCCTTCACCACAATGACCCGGACACTCTCATCCTCGGTAAGCTTGTAAAAGGTTTCATACAAAGCTTCAGAGATTTCTAAATCAAGGGCATTCAAAACCTCTGGTCTGTTGAGGGTCACATAGGCCACTTTATCCTTCATATCTACAAGCACCGAAGACATTACCGCACCTCCTTCTCCAGCAAGGAAATAAGCCTGTTAAGGGTTTCCTCAACAGTAGAGTCAAGCTCACATCCGGCAGCGTTTACGTGGCCTCCTCCACCAAGCTGAGCCGCCACCTTTGCCACATTCACCCTGCCCTTTGAACGAAGACTCACCTTAACCCCACCTTCATGCCTCTCCCTTATGAAAATCCCCACCTCAACTCCTTTTATTCCTCTGGCGTAATTAACAAAGTCCTCGGTGTCTTCTGGTAGAGAGCCCGTCCTCTCGTACATGTCCAGTGTCACGAAGAGGCTGGCTACTTTGCCATCAAGATGTAGCTGTAAAGTGCCAAGGCACTCCCCCAGAAGCTTTATGCGCCTTAAAGGATTGCTCTCGTATATCTCCACCGCCACCTTCCAAGGCTCCGCTCCAAGCTCCACAAGTTCCTTGGCTGCCTGAAAGGTCTCAGGCTTTGTATCGGCATACTTGAAACCGCCCGTGTCCGTGTAAACGCCTGTGTACAGACACTCCGCCACTTTTGCGTCTATTGGCCTGCCAGTAGCCTTCAACACCTGATAGACAAGCTCGCAGGTAGAAGAGCTTTCTGGATCCACAAAGTTCACGTCCCCGAAACCGGTATTGGTGTCATGATGGTCAATCACCACAACCGTTCCCGCCTTGCTCCCGTCAAAACCGGGAACCCTCCTCTCATCCCCACAGTCAACCACCAAAAAGACGTCCGCTGGCTCAACTTCGGAAAAGTCCTTGTAAACTATCACTTCCTCCGATCCTGAAAGAAACCGAAAGATCTCCGGAACCCTGTCCCGGGAGTAAACCCTTACCTTATCGCCATAGAAATTCTTCACTGCCAAAGCAGCCCCAACAGCATCCCCATCGGGATTCTTGTGCCAGAAGCAGGCAATGATTTTAGCATTGTCCAGTATCTCAGCTATCCTCTCCCTCATCCCTTATCCGCTCCAAAAGTTCTTCTATCCTTTCAACATACTCTAAGCTCTTGTCCTCAAAGAACCTAAGCCTCGGAAGCTTCTTCAGCCTTAAATCTCTTCCCATAAAGTTCTGTATGGTCCCCCTGTGCTCCTCAAGCTGCCTTTTTGTATCCTCCCACCTACCATCAAGAACGCTGAAGTAAACATCTGCATAGGAAAGATCAGCACTCACCCTAACCTTGGTGATGGTCACAAATCCAACTTCAAGCCCCTTAACGGAACCGCTCACTATAAGCTCCGCCACCTCTTCCCTTATAAGCTCAGCAAGCCTGTCGGTGCGCTTGTAACCTTTCATCTCAAAGTATCTCTATAAGATAGTCTCTGAGCATAACCTCTCCAAAGTCTTCTACAAAGTCCAGTATCTGGTTGAGTACCCTGTCCGCCATTTTTCTGTCGTTGGTAACAAGGGCAACACCAATGGTAGCAAGCCTGTGCACATCCTGATTATCCACCTCAGCCACCGAAACGTTGTACTTGCTTCTTATTCTTTCCATAAGACTCTTCAATACCCTTCTTTTCCCCTTAAGACTCTGATTTCCGGGAATCTCTATCAATACCTGAAGGCTCCCAATAACCATGGCTAAAGCTCTCTTCTCACCTCCTGAAGCTCATAGGCCTCTATGATGTCCCCCTCCTTTATATCCTGAAAGCCGTCTATGGCCATACCACACTCGTAGCCAGCGGCAACCTCCCTCACATCGTCCTTGAATCTCTTGAGGGAAGCAAGCTTGCCCTCATGAACGATAACACCGTCTCTTAACACCCTTATCTGGGCACTCCTGGTGATCTTACCCTCAAGCACATAGCAACCCGCTACCTTGCCTACCTTGGGAACGTTGAATACTTGTCTCACCTCTGCCCTTCCAAGAACAACCTCCTCATATTGTGGCTCCAGCATACCCGCCATAGCCTTCTTTACATCGTCTATTAGATCGTAAATAACCCTGTAGGTTCTGATCTCCACCTTCTCCCGCTCAGCAGCCTTTTTGGCCTTGCTATCCGGTCTCACGTTGAAGCCTACTATTATAGCACCTGAAGCCTGAGCCAACATCACATCAGTCTCGGTAATGGCTCCCACTGCTGAATGAATAACATTCACCTTCACCTCATCAGTGGAAAGCTTCTCCACCGCTTCCTTTATAGCCTCCAAAGATCCCTGAACATCTGCCTTAAGCACTATGCGCAGCTCTTTGGACTCCCCTTCTGCAAGCTTCTTCATCAGCTCTTCCAGTGAAAGCCTTGGCTTCTCCTGAAGGGCCTCTTTAGCCCTCTCCTTTCTCTCCTCGCTTATTTCTCTTGCCTTCTTTTCATTCTCCACAACAAAGAAAGGCTCGCCAGCCAGAGGAACATCAGAAAGGCCCAAAACCTCCACTGGGGTAGATGGACCTGCTTCCTTAAGCCTCTCTCCCAACTCATTCACCATAGCCCTCACCTTACCCCAGTGAAGCCCTGCCACAAAAGCATCTCCAACCCTCAAGGTGCCATCCTGCACCAACAAAGTAGCCACAGGCCCCCTCTTGGGATCCAGCTTGGACTCAAGGACGGTTCCCCTCGCAGGCTTGTTGGGATTTGCCCTAAGCTCCAGCATCTCCGCCTGAAGAAGGACCATCTCTAAAAGCTCATCCACCCCCTGACCAGTTTTGGCCGAGATAGGTACCATTATGGTATCCCCACCCCACTCCTCCGGAATCAAACCGTACTTGGAAAGCTCCTGTTTCACCCTCTCAGGATTTGCCTCAGGCTTATCAATCTTGTTGATAGCCACTACTATGGGAACCCCAGCAGCCTTTGCGTGGTTTATAGCCTCCACTGTTTGGGGCATCACCCCATCATCTGCTGCAACAACAAGGATAACTATATCGGTAACCTGCGCGCCTCTTGCCCTCATAGTGGTAAAGGCATGGTGCCCCGGCGTATCTATGAAGGTTATCTCTCCATCTGGTAGCTTCACCTTGTACGCACCAATGTGTTGGGTTATACCACCTGCTTCCCTTGCCGCCACATTGGTCTTCCTTATATAGTCCAGGAGGGTAGTCTTTCCGTGATCCACATGGCCCATAACCGTGACCACCGGAGGTCTCGGAACAAGATCCTTCTCATCTTCTTTCTCTTCAATCACAGGAGCAGCTTCCTCACTTTCTGGGATAACCTCAAAGCCAAACTCTTCGCAGACCATCTTGGCCACATCGTAAGGCAGAACCTGTGTCAGGGTAGCGGCAATTCCCTTAGACTTCAGAAGATTCTGTATCTCCTCCTCGTCCTCCTCCAGCATAAAGGCAAGTTCCCTGATAGTTACCGTTTCGGGCAATTTGATGGTCCCAGCATCAAAATCCACCCTCTCCTTCAGCTCCTGTGCCCTCAGCTCTTCTATGTCTATTTCTTCCCTGCGCTTTTTCTTCCTCTTCTTGGCCTTTCTGCTTCTTATAGGAGTATAAATAGGCTCTATAAATCCAACTTCCTGTTCCTCTTTCTCCTTGATAGCCTCAAACCTCTTGGCTACCTCCTTAACCTTCTCCGCAGAAACGGATGGAGCTTCCTCAACAGGTTTCCTCTCATCTTTAAGAGGAGCTTTCTCTTTTTTGGGAGGTTTTTCCTTCTTCTTTGGTTTCGCTTCTTTTTTTGGCCTTTCAGCCTTCGGTTTTTCCTCCTTTACTTCCTCTACCACAGTCTCCTCTGACTTTCTGACCTCCTCGGCAACCTTCTCTTCCTTCTCTTTCTCCTCCTTCTCCCTTTTCCTGCGTTCTATCTCCCGCTTTATGTTCATGTATTCAATAAACTTGTCGTACTCATCCTGAGTGATTGAACTCATGTGGCTCTTTGCCGGAATACCTATCTCTTTTAGGCCAGAAATGACCTCTCCGCTGGTTATACCCATCTCCTTGGCAATCTGATGGACCCTTATCCTGTTCCTGCTTGCCATCTTAACTCCACCTCCTGTACAAAGCCGTAAACTTCTCCGCCAAATTGGAAACCTTATTAGCTATTCCTCTATCAAGAACCCCTATTACACCTGTTGGTTTTCTGTTGAACGTTTCCCCCCAATACTCTTTGGTAAACAGAGTATAAGACTCAACTTCCAACGGCTCAATTTCCCTCAACGAATTCTCAGAAAGATCCTCTGCCAAGATGAGCAAACTTAACCTATCCGCATTGCGAAACACCGCTTCCCTCCCCAACACCACCCCTCTGAAGCGGTAACCCATTCTCAAAGAATTGACTATGGCATCTTTAAGCACATCCAACACCTGATCCCTAAGCTCTTCAGGTGAAGGAACGTAAGCCAAAGAAGTCCTCAAAGCTCTGTCCAAAACAGACTTTTTAAGTGCCCTTTCAAAGCACCTCCTTGAAGGACAAAGGTTCATACCCCTACCTTCAGCCCTGTAAAAAGGATCAAAGAACAGCACTCCATCCCTTTCCACAAACCTCAATAACTCTTCCTTTCTCTTTCTATCCCTACATCCAACGCACATACGTACAGGCTCACTTTTCGCCTTCACCCTCATCAAGCAGACCACCGTACTCGCTCACTGTCTTTATGTCTATCTTCCAGCCAGTAAGCTTTGCAGCAAGCCTGACGTTCTGCCCCCTTTTGCCAAGGGCCAAAGAGAACTGATCATCATCCACAATAACCTTGGCCTCTTTCTCCTTTTCATTCAAAATGATCTTTCTGACCTTGGCCGGCTTCAATGCATTAGCTATGAATTCCTCTGGATTCTCAGAGTAAAGGATCACATCAATATTCTCCCCGTGCAACTCTCTAACTATCCCCTGTATCCTTGCCCCTCTCACCCCGATACATGCTCCTACAGGATCCACATCGGGATCATTGGCTTTAACCGCCACCTTGGCTCTATCCCCCGGATCTCTGGCCACCGACATAACACTCACAAGCCCAGCTACCACTTCCGGCATTTCCCTTTCAAACAAACGCTGCACCAACCTCGGATGGGTTCGGGAGAGTATGATTCTCGGTTCTCCCCCCCTACCCCTTTTTACTTCCAGAACGTAAAACTTCATTGTATCGCCCTTTCTGTATCTCTCGGACCTAACCTGCTCCCGTGGTGGGAGTATCCCCTCTGCTTTGCCCAAAAGATCAACCACTATGTTGCCTCTTTCTTCCCTCAAGACCGTTCCTTGAACGATGTCCCCCTCCTTCTCCTTAAACATGTTGTATATCACATCCCTTTCAAGCTGGGTTAGCCTCTGGGTGAGAACCTGCATGG
>WGAU01000167.1 GCA_015494645.1 Aquificota bacterium | reverse complement strand
GCATAAGGAGGGAGAGGGTTGAGCGATTCAGTAGGCTTCTGAATATGGACAAAGGAAAAGTGGAAGAAGCATACACCCAAGCCATTGTTGAACTTACATCTTGGAGGGAAAGGACAGGCTTTGAATTCTGTGTAAAGGATCTTATGGAAACCTTCCTTAAAAAGGTAGGTGTTAAGGAAAATGGACTTGTTGAAGAGTGTTGTAAAGTGTTTGTGGATTCTATACTTCATCACTTTCCCGGGCCCAATCCTGGAGCCATAGAGACGGTAAAGGCATTGAAGGAAAAGGGACTAAAGCTCGCAGTAATATCCAATACCGTGCATGGAACCATAGAGGAACAGTTAATAGAAGATTTTGGCTTGAAGGGCTGTTTTTCAGTTCTGGCCCTTTCCTGCAGGCTTGGTGTTAGAAAACCGAGAAGGGATATTTTTATGTGGACGGCATCTAAGCTACAGCTTGAGCCTCACCAGCTCCTGCACATAGGGGATGATCCCCAAGCAGATGTGTTTGGGGCTTTGAGATCAGGTTTTTGGAGCGGACATTATCTCAAGACAGGGGTATGTCCAGACGAGAGGGCACATGTTATAATAGATCACTGGGAAAAGTTGCCTGAGGAAATTGAAAGGTTGCGGTAATGCTTGACAGAAGGATTGGGGAAATAGACATTGTTGTCGTAGATACAGAAACCACGGGTCTGGAGCCCACATCCTATATAGTTGAGATAGGCGCGGTAAAGCTCAGGGGGGGAAGGCTTATAGATACCTTTTCTCATGTCTTGAGGCCACCGGTGCCTATCCCTAAAGAGGTCATCAAAATCCACGGCATAAGTGATGAGGTTGTTAGAAGCGCTCCCACCTTTTTCCAGATAGTTGACAAATTTTTTCGCTTCATAGACGGGGCTTTGCTTGCCGCCCACAATGCTCCCTTTGACCTAAAGATACTCTGCTCAAACATAAAAAGAGCCGAGAGGAAGCTCCCTGAAAATCCGGTCATTGACACCTGTGGCTCTTTGAGGAACTTGTTTCCTAACCTTCCGTCCTATTCTCTAAAGTACCTTGCTAAGTACTGGAAAAGCCCTTACAAAAACTTTCACAGGGCGCTGAGCGATGCTGCCCATACCGCTTACATCCTTCATTCTGCCATGGAAAAATGTGGCATAACCCAGGAAAGCACCGTGGAAGAACTGTTAAAACTCTTTGGTCCTCCCTATTATTTTTCTCAATTTGAGGGAGTGTGGACGCCTAAGGATCCACAAACCACTGTAGAGAAGATTATCAAAGCCATAGAAACGGACAGTGATTTGGTTTTTACATATCTGAACGGCAGGGAATTGAAAAGGAGAGTGGTTCCGCTTAATTTATTTAATAATCACAATAGATGGTACCTCAGGGCTTTGTGCTTGATTGATGAGAAGGAGAAGTTTTTTAGGGTAGACAGAATAAAGGACATAAGGATCGTAGAGAAATGCGTAAGGTAGAATTGGGAACACCTGTTGTACTTGGAAACATGCTTTTGGTGCCTATACTGGGGGATGACCTGTGTCTTAAAGTAATACCGCTGGATGAAGGCCTATCGCAGGGAGCCTCTGTAGAAGAGGTGGGGTATATTAACAGAGTTGTGGTCAAAAACCCCCTTGAAGATCCTTTGTTCATAATGGACGGTGAAGAGCTTATAGGAGCCCTTCAGGACAGGATTGCTGTCTACTCAGCGGTGGTTGAGGGCAATAAGGAAGAACCTTTGGAAGTGGTCTGTGTGGAAAAGGGGCGCTGGGAAGGTGAGGAGAGACAGTTCCATACAGGTTTTTCAGCCTTTCCAAAATTAAGAATGACCCTGACTTTTGAAGGAGTAACAAGGGTATCTCAGGATAAAGTCTGGAAGCTTGTGGAGAACAAGTTAACAACTCTCAGGGTTTCATCGGCAACTATGTCCCTGCACCACAGCTTCACTGCAAGGGAACAGGAGCTTGAACTCTACACTAAATGGGATCCTCCGGAAGATTGTGTTGGTGTTATGGCGTTTTCAAACAGGGGATTTCTGTGTTGTGATATTTTTGGAAGTCAGAGGATCTTTAAGTCATTGAAGGACAAGCTTTTGAAAGGGTACGCCTTAGACGCACTGGAAGATAGAATCAAAGGGAAAAGCTTCAAGTTAGATCTAAACCAGGTACAAAGGATCTGGAAGGATATTCAGCAAAGTAAGGCCATTTCATCCAATAGGGTAGTAGGATGCAAGCAGGAGATTCTGGCATCTTCAAAGGTAAAGGGGAAAAGAAGTCTCTATATGGAAAAATCCCTCCATGAAACTTTCTTTCCTTCCAAATGAACCTTAAGCTTGGGCGCTACCTATTAAAAAAATGGCTGGGCGGAGGCAGGTTCGGAGACGTTTATTTAGCAGAAGATACCCTTCTCAATAAAGATTTTGCAATTAAGGTTATAAGATCTTCTGGTAACATTGATAATATTCTTGAAGAAGCCAAGCTTTTAGCAGACTTACAGCACCCCAACATTGTCCGTTTCTACACTGTGGATATGGTTGACGACAGATTGATAATAGTAATGGAGTATGTAAAAGGCACAAGCTTGAGGAAAATAATTGATAAAGAATCTCCTATTTCAAAAGAGAGAGCTGTTTTTTACGCCGAACAGCTCCTTAATGCTCTACACTTTGCTCACTCCAGAGGAGTGATCCACAGGGATATTAAACCTGAGAATATTATAGTTACCAATGATGGATTTATTAAACTTTTAGATTTTGGTCTCGCTAAACTTTTTGAGGGAGACCTTTCCATGAGCATGGGAGGGACTCCTCTATACATGGCTCCAGAAACATGGAAGGGAGAATTCTCTGCTCTGTCAGATCAGTGGAGCGTAGCTGTAATACTTGTGGAAATGCTTACGGGTAGACATCCCTTCAGATCCGAGTCTCTGGATGAACTTAGAGAAAAGATAAATAAAGAAATCGACGTAGATTCTATTAATATTCCTGATGAATTGGTAGAACCTATAGCTAAAGCTCTTGCTCGCAACCCGCAAGAAAGGTTTGAAAATTGCCTTGAATTTGCAAAATCAATAAACCCTAAGACAGTTAAAGTTGAACTTCTAAGGATAGGGGATAGCAAAAAGATAGATATGCTTAATCTGCTTTCAGATGAGCAGAAGGAAGCTGTTTTCGAGGACAAAAGCAATGTCCTACTGATAGGAGGGCCAGGAACAGGCAAGACTTATGCATTAACTGCAAGGGCGCTCAGGCTTGTAAAGGAAGGGATAGCTGCTCCACCAGAGATACTGATAACCACCTTTAACATTAGAGGCTATAGAGAGATAGAAGCGCGACTGGAGAAAGTTCTGGGAAGCAAAGTTGAGGACATGTGGCTGGGAAATTTCCACCAGATAGCCCTTCGAATACTGAGCCGATTTGGATACTTACTGGGTTTGCCAGAAGATTTTTCCATAATCCCTCCTTCGCAGAGAAAACAACTTGCCAAAAAAATAGCCCAGAACCTTACAACCAATGTGCCAGCATCAGATGCGGTCATAAAAGATATATTGAACAGGTTTCACTTTGCCCGAGCCAATTTAATGGACAAAGAAGAATTTTTGGCTTCGTCCACCGGCAGATGGCACAGTCTTTTAGAGGATTTTTGGGAGATATACCATGAGACAATAGTATCGGAAAGGTCTCTTGATTATGACGATTTGGTCTATTTTTGTGCTCTTCTTTTTAAGAAATACCCAGAAGTAGTTGAGTTTTACAAAAGTAGAATACATCACATCTTGGTGGATGAAGCGCAGGACCTAAATAAAGCACAGATATTTATTATTGAAAGATTAGGGGAGGGGAAAAGACTTTTTATCACTGGCGATGACGATCAGAGTATATACCAATGGAGAGGTGCCCAGCCTGAGTACATGAAACTCCTTAAGGAAGATCCTTCTTTTAAGGTATTTAAATTAACCAAAAGCTTTCGTTTACCGAAAGATATTAGGGACGCTGCCTTTAATCTGATTCAATTCAACAGAAACAGGATTCCAAAGTTGTTTTGGACCTCAAAAGAGGGGAGTAGGTTTTACATTGATGTGAAAGCGCTAAATACTCCGCAAGATGAAGCTGATTTCGTTTGTGATATTATAGATATATTGAAGTTAAAGGAAGGGTACAGCTACAGTGACTTTTGTGTCCTTTACCGTACCAACGCCAGGGGCAGGTTGTTTGAGCAGGTATTCAAGAAAAGAAAGATCCCTTACTCATTTCAGTTTGGGAAGAGCTTTTATAGAAGGGAAGAGATCCTTTTAGCTATAGATCTTCTAAAGTACAGTGTGAATCCTGGGCCACTTATAAAAAAGAGAATCCTATCAAAATCGTACGTGCTGGGTATAACCTTTGAAGAGGCCAAGGAGGAAAGAGAGCTGGAAGCGCTTCTCGAGAAAGTCAAAGAGTGCAAACGGCCCACTGAGGTTCTATCACTGCTTTTGAGATATGTAGGCATAAAGAAAGGGGATCCTGAAGGGGTAAATGGATTGGTGAGATTAAACTCAATAGACGAGCTTTTTAAACAGGCTAAAGATTTTGAAGAGAGGAGCCGCACCAAAACCATTAGTGGATTCCTAAATTACGTAAAATTCCTTGTGGATTCTGGTCTTGCCGAGGAAGACGAAGGGGTAAGATTGCTATCTGTTCACTCGGCAAAAGGCTTGGAATTCCCAGTAGTGTTTCTCGTTGGAATGGTGGAAGGTGAGTTTCCACTATCAAAGGCTATGGGTATAGAGGAAGAGATGGAAGAGGAAAGGAGGCTTTGCTATACAGCAATAACCAGAGCAACTGAAAAGTTGTTCATTACGTACTACAGGTTTTCTTCAAGATACACCAGATTTGAAGAGAAACCCTCCAGGTTCCTTAAGGAGATGTTAGGCCTTTAACACCAATATCTTAGATCAACCCACAAAGAAAACAACCACAGAATCCACGCCAGTTTAACGCATCCTATCAAACTTTTGCAACATTGGGTTAACAACACATCTTATTGGAATTTTTAGCGGTTTAGAGCATATCGGCGGATAAACTTTAATGTCTGATAATGTATAT
>WGAU01000166.1 GCA_015494645.1 Aquificota bacterium | reverse complement strand
CTCTTGGGGATCCCATTGAGGTAACTGTTAAAGGTACGAGGATTTCTTTGAGGAAGAGCGAGGCTGCCCTTGTGGAGGTAGAGGTTTAATGGATGAGAAGATGATTGCTTTTGTGGGTAATCCCAATGTGGGAAAGACGGCGCTTATTAACGCTATCTCAGGTGCCCAGTTAAAGGTTGGCAACTGGCCTGGTGTGACTGTTGAAAAGAAAGAGGCATTTTTCAGTCACAGGGGTATAAAATTCAGGCTTGTGGATCTTCCCGGTATATACAGCCTTTCTCCTTACACCCTTGAGGAACGTATTTCTCAGGAGTTTCTGTTGGACGAAAGGCCCGATGTGTTGGTAAATGTGCTTGATTCCACCAACCTTGAGAGAAACCTGTATCTCACCTCTCAACTGGCCGATTTAGAAATACCTATGGTTGTGGTTTTGAACATGTGGGATGAGTTTCAGTCTAAAGGGTATATTCTTGATGTAAAAATGCTTTCAAAGATTTTGGGCGTTCCTGTTGTTCCTACCGCTGCTACTAAAGGTATGGGTGTGGTTCAGGTGCTGGATGCTGTGGTGGCGGTACTTGAGGGCAAAGCGCTTATGAAAAAGGTGCGCTATAGCAGGGTGGTGGAGGAGGTCCTTGGTAAGATTGAATCCTATTTAAAGGAGCACAACTGTCCTTATCCTTTGAGATGGAGTGCTGTTAAGCTTTTTGAGAGGGATGATTTTTTTGCTGAAAAACTAAAGAAAGTTGGGATATCAACACCATTGTGGCTTGAAAATGAGCTTGGAAGGATTGAGGAACACTACGGGGACGATACCGAAACCATTCTTGCGGAACAAAGATATGGATATATAAATGGCCTTCTGAAGGAGGTGTTGAAAAGACCGGTACAGAGAAGGATTGAGCTTACTGACCTGATAGATAAGGTTCTTCTCAACAGGGTGTTGGGTTTGCCCTTGTTTTTCTTGCTTGTTTATCTGATGTTCAAAGTAACCTTTGACGGAAGTGCTCCTTTTATAGATTGGGTTGACGGTTTTTTCAACGAGTTTGTGGATAAGTGGGTGGGATTTGTTCTTTATCAATTTGGATCTCCCCAGTGGTTAAAATCTTTAGTTGTGGATGCGGTTCTCCAGGGTGTGGGATTGGTGCTATCTTTTGTTCCCCTGATGCTGATTCTTTACTTTTTCATGGCTCTTCTTGAAGAGAGTGGCTACATGGCGAGGGCAGCTTTTCTGATGGACAGGCTTATGCACGCTGTGGGTCTTCATGGAAAATCTTTTATTCCTATGGTTATAGGTTTTGGATGTAATGTTCCGGCCATACTTGCTACAAGGACCTTGGAGAACGAAAGGGACAGAAAGCTTACAGCAGTGTTGATTCCTTTCATGTCCTGTGGAGCCAGACTTCCCATATACGCTCTGTTTGCGGGTCTTTTCTTTGCTAAGCACAGGGCTGAGGTGGTTTTCAGTATGTACCTTTTGGGTATGTTAATCTCATTTGTGGTGGGGTTGATTCTCAGGAAGACCGTGTTTGCTGGGGAAACCCCTCCCTTCATCATGGAACTTCCTCCTTACAGGCTTCCGACTTTTAGGATGCTGTGGCGTTCTACATGGTTTAGAACCAGAGCTTTTATAAGAAAAGCGGGAACGGTGATAGCATCTTCCATGGTGGTGCTTTGGATATTTCTGAACATTCCTTTTGGGGCTTCGGTGGAAAAGTCTGTTCTTGGCAGATTTTCTTCCGCTGTGTCGGTGGTGTTTAAGCCTACCGGATTTGCAGATGATTGGAGGCCTGTGGCGGCTCTTATTCCCGGGACGGTTGCCAAGGAGATAGTGGTGGGCGCTTTGGGGCAGCTCTACGGTGCCGGTGATGAGGATAAGAATTGGGATAAAAAATCTCCCGGGTCTTTCTTGGCAGATTTTGGAGAGCAGTTAAAGGGGCTTGGCAGCGCCTTTGTGGATTCTGTTAAGGGAGTATTTGCCTCTTTGAAAAGTCAGGCTTTTGAGGTTGAGGAGGGGGAGCCTCAGGTAGCCAAGGCCATTAGGAACAGCTTTACCCCTCTCAAAGCCCTTTCCTATATGGTCTTCTGTCTTTTGTGGGTGCCGTGTATTTCCACCCTTGGCGTGCTCTATCAGGAGTTTGGCAAGGATGTGGTGATACTTTCCCTGTTCCTTACCACCGCTGTGCCATGGTTGACGTCAACCGTTGTTTACAATGTGGGAAGGCTTTTGGGCTTCTATTAATCTAAAGGTGCCGGGTAAATAGTGTACTTTTTCTATATGAAATCCTGCTTCTTTGATTATTTCTTCTGGCTTTCTTAATAAATCCGAGCCAAGGCGTTTGGTTATAGCATTGAGAACTTTAAGAATCATGTTCTGTATCTTTGAT
>WGAU01000165.1 GCA_015494645.1 Aquificota bacterium | reverse complement strand
CTCCAATTCACAAACACGGGATACCCATCCGACGGGAAGCCCTTCCAGCTTTCTTTCCTGAAGCTTCTTAAGGTTGTGGCTCCTTTCAACAATCAGATAGCGAACGGGCCATCCATTGTCTAAAAACTCCTTTAGCACATCCTTGGCCAAATCTCCCGTTCCAGCCCCCATCTCAACCAATACACTGCCACCTACCACATCCAGCATCTCCTTTAGGGCATGGGCAAGGGTCCTGCCGAAGATCCCTCCAACGCTGCTGGAGGTGAAAAAATCCCCCTCTTTACCTATGGAAGGCCCTTTAGAATAGTAACCATGCTCGGGATGGTAAAGACAAATCTCCATAAATCTCTTGAAAGTAATGGGGCCATCCTTCCTAATTTCCTCCTTTATCACCTCATCCACCATTTGAGGGACACCTTAAGCTTCCTCAGGCTTCTTCTCGCCGACAGCATGGTTTTTTCAAGGAAGGAAGGCCTGACGAAGTAATAAGTATCCTCCTCTTTGCTCACAAACACCCTCTCTCCCACCTTGAAGTGCACAGGATTAAGAGCCCTCGCAAGTATCCTGTGTCCTGAGGGAACGCTCACAAGGCCCAGAACCAAGGGAGAGGGAAATCCCTCAGGAGGAACGTGCAAGATGGTATAGGCGTCTAACACACCAAAGGTGCCCACCCTGATGGGATCTCTCCTGTGCTTGGAAGAATCGGCAACAGAAATATCAAAGGAAAAGCCCTTCCCGGTGGGAGTGCCCGGCTTTTCAAATATAATTACAACATTGTTGTTTGACATGCCTCCTATGCTGTGCAAGATGGCCACGTCGTTTCTTCTAACCTGCCTGTTTTTGTCCACCTGTCCCCTCATCTGCCAGGCTATCTCCACCGCCTGCGCCAGCCCAGAAGCTCCCACAGGATGCCCCCTTGCTTTTAAACCACCACTCGGATTTACGGGAAGCCTCCCATCAATATCCATTTCCCCCCTCTCCACAGCCTTCCAAGCCTTGCCTTCCTCAAAAAGCCCCAGATCCTCGGCGCCAATGACCTCAAAACAGGTAAAGGCATCGTGAAGCTCGGCAAAGTCTATATCCTCAGGAGAGCGATCCGCCATCCTGTAAGCCTGTTTGGCAGCGATTCTTGCCGCATTGAAGTGGTGAAGATAGGCCCTGTGCCTCACCGCAAGGGTATCAGTGCCGTGGCCAACCCCGCTTACCTTAATATCCGTCCTCTCGGAAGTGAGCACCACCGCCGCTGCACCGTCGGTAATGGGAGCACAATCGTACAGCTTTAAAGGATAAGAAATGGTTCTGCTGTTGAAGTACTGTTCCTCAGTTATCTCCCTTCTAAACTGTGCATAGGGATTCATAGCCCCATTTCTATGATTCTTAACAGCCACCTTACACAGCACTTTTTCCAATCTATCCCTATTTAGCCCCGCATAGTGAGCGTAAGCCTGAGTAACCATGGCAGCCAAAGCTACCATGGAAGCACCGGAATTCCTCTCGTATCTCTCTATAACCTCCGCAAGGATCCTGGTAACTCTCGGCGTGGGAAGATGGGTCATCTTCTCTCCTGCCACCACGAGCACCCTGCTGTATCTACCCGAAGCCACAGCGTAAAAGGCCGCCTCTAAAACGCTGGCACCAGAGGAAGAGGCCGTTTCCACTCTGTAAGCTGGCACCCCCGCAAGCCCTAAGGCATCGGAAACCGCAGCGGCTATATTGGCCTCCTGAGCGAACTCCTCCGGATTCTGGGCACCTACGAAAACAGCTTCCACCCAGTCTCTGTTAGAATCCTTCAAAGCAGCACTACCAGCCTCCACCATAAGATCTGTCAAGGACCTATCAGGAAACTTGCCAAACCTGGTCATCCCCACGCCATCTACAAAGACTTCCTTCATAGCCTCTCCCTGCGGCTTAAGGCGTAGCTTAGGGAAGACGCATCCATGTATTCAACCTCTGCCCCTGTGGGTATACCTCTGGCAATACGACTCACAAGCACATCCTTCTCCAATAAGGCCTGATGGAAAAATTTAGCAAGGGACTCTCCCCTAACGGTGTATGGGAAGGCCAATATTACCTCCCTTACCCCATCAAGCCTTCTCAGAAGCATAGAAAGGGACTTTGACTTCTCCCTATCGGGGATTTTCCTAATTGACGGAACAAGCCCTGCAACCACATGGTAAAGACCCCTGTACCCCGTTTCTTCCATCACTAAAAGATCCATTACAGTTTCCACCACCATTATCAGACTCCTGTCCCTCTCCTCATCGGAACATACCCAGCACAAACGAGAAAAGGAGAGATTGTTGCACAAAGCACATCTTTCAGCGCCATCAACAACGTTCAAAAGAGCCTTTGCCAAGTTTCTTATCTTGGAAGGATCCATCTGGGCAAGGTAAAGGACAACCCTCAACGCACCCCTTGAGCCTATTCCAGGCACCTTGGAAAAGAAGGATACAAGTCTATCAAAATCCCTGTAGGGAACCTTCATGGCTAAAGAAAGTTTGGAAGAGGAAAACCAAGCTCTCCGGCAAGCCTCTTAATTTCCTCCTCCACCAGCTCCTTGGATTTCCTCAATCCATCGTTCACCGCCGCCACCACCAAATCCTCTATGGTATCCTTGTCCATGCTCTCCCACACGGTATCGTCTATCTCTATGGAAAGCACTTCCTGAGCACCGGTGACCACCGCTTTTACCATCCCACCGCCGGAATAGCCTTCCACCGTCTTATCCCTTAAAGACTCCTTCATATCGTCAATCTTGGCCTTGACTCTCTGAAAGTCCTTTAGCAACGAAAAGATGTCTTTCATCTTCTATCCCTCCTCTTTATATCCACAATCACCGCCTCTGGAAAAAGCTCCAAAACCTTCTGTACGGCTGGATCTTTCCTTGCCCTCTCTTTAAGCTCTGCCCTGCTTAAGGGCACCGAATTCTCCTGAATCTCTCCCTCAAGCATCAAATCACAACCCAACTCCTTCGCTTTATCCCTAAGGTAAGGAAGCTCCTCGTTTAATCTATCCCATCCTATCCTTTTAAGCCCTCCCGGACGGATCACCACAAGACCGTTTTGACAAACCACCTCGGCATTTTGAAGCACCGTAGCCACATAGGGCTTATCCTTAGCCACTGCATCCACAAGCCGCTGTACCACATCCGAAACCTGCTTGATACGCTCGTCACTCCTCACAGTCTCCGGTACCACAGGCTCAGAAGCAGCCCTCTCTCCCTTCAAAAGCGAAACCACAGACTCTATGGGAGGGAGAGAAACCAACCTAATAATCTCCGCTTCCATCAGCATTTCTGGAAAAGGATGTCTTCTTACTTCCTCCGCAAGTCTCAGAAAAACCTTAGAAAAGGTGTAGTACTTAACGGCAAGCTCAGTGTTTCCAGATCTTGCCGCATCCTTCAATCTTTCCACCACTTCATCCAAAAGGGCACTCAAAAAGCCACCCACATCGTAGCCCCTGCCCAATACCTGAGAGTGAAAAACATCAAGAACCCCATCCAAATCTCTATCCATAAGGGCCTTTAGAAAATCCTCCACCACAAGAGAATCCACAAGCCCTAAAATCTCGTAAACCCTATCCCGCTTTATATTGCCATCGGTAAAAAGAATTGCCTGCTCCAGAAGCATTTCTGCATCCCTTAAAGAACCACCGGCAGCTTTGGCTATGATTCTGAGGGCTTCCTCCTCGTAGGATACTCCTTCCCTTTCGCATATCTTTTTCAGTATATGAACCGCCTCTTCCTGAGTGAGTGGCTTAAAATCAAAACGGACACACCTTGAAAGGATGGTCTGGGGAATCTTTTTAGGCTCCGTGGTTGCAAAAACGAAAACAACCCCTTCAGGTGGCTCCTCCAACGTTTTCAACAAGGCGTTGAATGCTGCCTCTGTAAGCATGTGGACCTCATCAATTATATAAACCCTGTATCTACCCCTGACGCTGGCGTACTTTACACTCTCCCTTAAGGCTCTGATCTCCTCTATACCTCTGTTGGAAGCCGCATCCATCTCTACCACATCCACAAAGGTTCCCTTCTCTATAGAAAGGCACGCATCACAGCTACAGCAAGGACTGGGAGTGGGACCATTCTCGCAGTTGAGCGCCTTGGCCAAGATCCTCGCCATAGAAGTCTTTCCCACTCCCCTGGGACCTGCGAAAAGATATGAGTGCACAATTTTTCCTTTCTCAATCGCCCTCTTTAATGTCTCAACCACATGCTTCTGACCCACAACCTCATCAAAGGTTCTGGGCCTCCACCTCCTCGCAATTACCTGATACAGGTCGCTCTGCACTTAGCCAGCTCCTCTATATTCTCCCTCAGGAATTCAGCAAAGCTTTCCTCCTCTCCCTTCCCCAGGGGGTAAAGAACGGCCATACAGGCACCCGACTCTTTGGCCACAACCTCCGCCATCCTGCGGTTGTGCCCAAACTCGCTAACAACTACCCTGCAGTTGCACCGAGAAAGCCTATTAACGAGCTCCAACAACTTACCCGGACCTGGTTCCTTATGAGGTGCCGGCTCCAAAGCTCCGAGAAAAACCACTCCCAACTCTCCAAAAAGATAATCCCAAGCCCCATGATGCGAAACCACACACATCCCATTAAACAAAGGAGCATATCTTTCTTTCATAAGATTAAGCTTCTTGACGAAGCCCTCGGCTCTCTTCATGAAGTACGACTTTCCTTCCGGATCAATCTCGGAAAGTCTGAAAACAAGCCTCTCTGCTGTATCCTTCACCAGCTCAAAACTTATCCAAACATGGGGATTGCTTCCCTTTTTACCTAAGGCTTCGCAAACACTAAAAAGCTTCTCCCCCCTATACCTCAGCCAGCCGTCCACACCACATCCCACCGCCAGCACAAGATCCGCCTCCTTTATCTTGAACAAGTCCCTCGGTCTCATCTCCCAAAGATGCACTGAAGCACCGGGAGGCAAAAGGGTATCCACCTCAACCCTATCCCCTCCCACATCTCTAACCAAAAGGGCAAGGGGCCCGATCGTTGCGACAACCCTGACCTTTGCCTGAACCGCAGACGAAAAAAGAACCCCCCCCAGAAAAATCAGTCCGAGAAAAAGCCTGGACATTTCTTCTTCAACCTCTCCACAAAGCTCTCCAGCTTATCCAAACTTTCCTGACTCAAGTAATGCTCCATAACGCAAGCCTCTTGCTCTGCTTGCTCTTCAGG
>WGAU01000164.1 GCA_015494645.1 Aquificota bacterium | reverse complement strand
CCTCTGAGGTTTGCTTACATCTATGTGGCATCTCCATATCCATTTTCCCTTTCTATCAGGAATGTATTTTATAAGAGCTGCAGGCTGAGGATCGTGCACGATCGCTATATCCGCATCCTTAAGCTTATCCTGAAGCTTTTTGGCATTTTCTGCATTCACCTCCTCGTAAACCTTCAGGAGCCTTTCCGGTATAGCTACAGGATTACCATGTAGGGCATTGTGAAAGCCCTTGGTACACTGGAAAAACTCAGGGGTGCCCTCTATTACCTCCCAATGGGCATCTATGCCCAGTTCTTTCATTAACGGAACGAGATTGTTAAGAATCTCCGCTACCCCTCCCCCTTCCCTTGTGGAGTTTACATGAACAACCGTGGTTCCTCTAAGCCAATGGGCCAACTGGAAAAGCTGCTCAACAACATCGGCACCTACTATCTCTGCAAGCTTGGTAAGCTTACCCATGGCCTATATCTCCATAAAAAAGTCCCTGAAAAGGGAAGCAAGCTCTTCTCTTATATCCGTCAGGGGCTTGAAGAAGGGATCAATCTCGGAAATCCTCTTGACTAAGGAAGCGTACTCGTCGCCTTTGTCCAAAAGCCATAATCTAAAATCATCAAGCCCCGACTCGTTTCTCCTTCTCGCATCTATAAAGTGGTAAAATATGCTTCCAACGCTCATTTTAGGAATCTCAATGCACATGTCTCTCGGCTCTTTAATCCTCCGATAGGTATCAAAGACCACCACGAAGCCCTTTATAAAGTGAAACTGCCTGTCGTACTTTGAAACAGGGGGAAAGTCCAGCTCGTCAAGCCTGTGGTCTATTATGTCTATAAGCTCCTCCCTCAGATCCTCTATACTTTCGTATTCAGAAGGATCCACCACCGCCAGCTTCTCAGCAAGAAGTATATCATTCAGTTCTTTCTTAACCCACCGGGCAAAGTCATTGTTGTACTCGTGTTCTTCAAAGCTGGGCGCCACCTTGTTTCCCCAGAAGTGATAATAGATACAATCTGGATCAACCTGGGCTATACCTTCTCTAAGATCCCTCATGCTCTGGGCTTTTATCCCGGTGGATATCTGCACCAAAGTGCAATCCTTAACCACAAACATTATACCCTCTCTGCAAACAGAGATAGTATATTCCTTATATCCCGATAGGATTCAACAATGTACTTAGCTTTTGTAGCCTTTATGCCCACTTTTATAGTGATAGCATTTTCAGGCATCACCGCAAACATGTCCTCATCGGTCCAATCGTCTCCTGCACTTAAAATGAAATCCCAGTTCCTAAGGGAAAGCCAATAATTAGACGCTCGTCCCTTGTTGATGTTAGCGTTTCTCACCTCCAGCACTTTGTGCCCCTCAACGATACCAAGATTTAGGTTGGCCGCCAAAGTGGTAAGGGTATTCTTCAGTTCCCTTGCCCTCACCGTAGCAAGCTCTGGATCGGCCTTTCTGTAATGCCAAGCTATGGAAAACTCCTTTTCTTCTATGAAGCTTCCGGGAGTTCTGTCCACAAAAACTTCCATGATAGGCCGTACCTGATCTTTCCAATCGCTGGCTACATGCTCCAGAAGTTTCCATCTTCCTTCATCCTTCACCCAGGCTCCATGCTCCGCAACAAGACCTATGTCCAGATCAGAAAACCAACCATCAAGTACCTTTCTGTCCCTTCCGCTAATAATCACCACCTTGGCCTTGTGCGAAAGTCTGAAGAGAAGATCCTTTAAATGATCATCGGGGACGGCCTTTTCAGGCCTATCGGCAAAGGGAACTAATGTTCCGTCGTAATCAAGAAGCAAGAGTTTATCCTCAGCATTGGAAAATCTTTCTGCAAAATCGGACATTATCAACTCGTTTACCCTCATTAGTATGTATCCTCTCTGCTTTCTCGCCACTTTTATAAGAGTCTCCATAAAATCGCTGGCCCATCTCCTGACCGTATATCTCTTAAGGCGCTCCTGCATGGTCCGGTTTCTCTCAATCTGTTCTTCTTCTGGCATATCTAAAGCCACCTTTATAGCCTCCGAAAGTCCCACCACATCGTTTGGATTGACCAAGAGTGCCTCTCCAAGTTCCTTAGAGGCACCGGCAAACTCGCTCAGAACAAGAACTCCCCTCCCATCCCTGTCCTTTGAGGCCAAATACTCCTTTGCTATGAGATTCATCCCATCCCTTAAGGGGGTCACCAGCGCCACATGGGCAGCATTGTAAAGGGTTGACAGGGTCTCAAAGGGCACCGATCGGTACAGATACCACACAGGATTCCAACCCACCTGGCCAAACCTGCCGTTTATCCTTCCCACAAGCTCTTCCACCTCTTTTTTCAGATTCATGTAGTGCTCAACTCCCGTACGTGTGGGAACAGCTACCATGATAAGGGTAACCTTGCCGTGAAACTGCGGGTACCTTTCAAGAAAAAGTTCAAAGGCTAAAAGCCTCTGGATTATTCCTTTGGTGTAATCAAGCCTGTCAACGGAAAGAATGAGTTTTTGGTCCTCCGTAAGCTTTCTTAACTTTCTCAACTCTTTCTGAACCCTTCTGTTCTCTATGCCCGAAGCAAAGCGTTGGTAGTCTATGCCCATGGGAAAGGCGTCCACCTTGACAATCCTGTCCCCTACCTCAATTTCACCCATGGTGTGTTCATAACCCAAAAGGTACATAACGCTGTCTAAAAAATGCAGGGCATAATCGTAGGTGTGAAAACCAATAAGATCCGCTCCCAAAAGCCCCCTAAGTATGTTTTCCCTTACAGGAAGCAGCCTGTAAACCTCATAAGTGGGAAAAGGGATGTGGAGGAAGAATCCTATAGTAGCTTCTTTTAGTCTTTCCCGGATGATGTTGGGCAAAAGCATCAAATGGTAGTCGTGCACCCAGATAATGTCATCTTCACGAGCAACCCTTAAAACCTTTTCCAGAAACTTCTCGTTTATCTCCTTATAAACCTCAAAACTTTCCCACTCGTACTCCATGTAGAGATAGAAATAGTGAAACAAAGGCCAGATGGTTTTGTTACAAAAGCCGTAGTAGTACTGCCCGATCTCCTTTCTGGTGAGAAACACCGGGTAACAGTTCTCTTCAAGCAACTTGCCTGTAATGTAGCGCTTCTCTTCCTCTGTCACATCCTCAAGGGCTATTCCAGGCCATCCCACCCAGACACTTTTCAATCCCTTGTAAATGGAGCCAAGACCTGTGGCCACTCCTCCAACGCTTTTTGTGAAAACAAGTTCACCCCGCTGGCGAGATACAGTTATAGGAAGCCTGTTGGAAACAATAACAAGCCTATTCATGCGAAAGTTAGTTTATAATGGTTGAGGATGTTTGTAAAGGAAGGGGGGCCTGAAGCCCCCTTCAAGATCCAACTACTTGGTAGAGAGGACGGCGGAGGCTGAGTTAACCAACACAGGTTCGTATTCTGTCTCGGGAAGCTCCAAAAACTTGCCAACGCTTGAAGGAACCAAGGCATAGTAGAGCTTGGCCTCAATCCTTATAGGACCTATGGCATCCTTAGGAACCCTGAAAGTGTAGGTCTCCACCTTGGTCTCTCTGGGTCCTATCCTGTAATCAACCAAGGTATTGTCTTTGGTGTACCACTGACAGATTGTCATGCGCCCCTTGGGATCAAAGAACGGTCTTCTGAAAATCCTTGCTCCCTTCGGGACATCCCCATCCCTTTTCACTCCCCTGAAGTTCTTTATACCGAGAATCTCTCCCATGGCCTGATAGGCATAGGCGTTGGGATCAGCTATGGTGTACTCTTCGCCTTTGAAGCCCTTTTTGTCCACAGGTATGTGCCACCTCTTGCCAGTGGCATCTACAGCCCATACCTCAAGCCACAGCATCCTTTCTTCCGCAGATCCAGAAGGGATGTAGTGTCCAACTTTCTGGTTAAACAGCGTTACGGTTATCTTAACCTTTTCTCCGGGAACCACCCTGTCCTTGTCCGGGTAAACTCCTAAGTCAACCGCACCGGCAAGCTTTGCCTTTGAATGGGCACCATGGAAGGTGTGATGGGCCATATCCTTACGAAACTTCCTCTTGGTAACATAACCAGGGCCATAGCCCATGTGACAATCTTGGCACCTCACCCCCTCTTTGGCATAGGGACTTTCCTTCCATTCTCTATAAGTGCTCTTGACCCAAGCTCCATAGGGGCTACCCTCGTCATGACATGTGGCACAGAACTCCGGCGACCTCAAGAACTCTGAATATTTAACTCCATGAGGGGCTCTAACGTTCTTTCTCGATCCCTGCTTAACCCTTCCAGGCTTTATTATATAGCTGAAGTTGTAAGGCACCTTCTCTGTAGTACCAACTATGTTATGGCAAATTTCACAACTAACCCCCTCGTTAGCTCTGGTACCCTCTGAAGGGGATTTGGGAGGTATATCCCCGGTCAAAAAGGCCAAAGGCGCATGACAAGCTATACACCCACCTTTAACTCCGGCAACCTTTGAGAACTTCAGAGCATGGGGTAGGGCAAGCCTGAAGTATTCAACATCGTCCCACCTGTGCACAAAAGACTTGGCCATTAGACTGCTCTTCCACTCTTGATATATCTGCTTGTGACACCTTCCACACTGCTCTGGCTTCTTAAAATCTTTGTACTTGAACTTGCCCATCTCAGCAGAAAAGACCGGAACAGTAAGAAACAACGGCAATAACAAAACTAAAAAACCTCTCATGATACACCTCCATTTTTGTGATTTTTATCATTTGGAATCAATATAAATGTTTAGCGACAAGACTTCAAGGGGAAACAGCAAGAACTATACACTCTTCCACAAGCTTAGATGCTACAGCCCCTATCTGAAGGTAATGAATCCTTTTGCTTCCAATGGACAGAACCACAACAACATCTCCATCGTAAACGGTCCATACAGGATCAATAGCCCTGGCCATACCTGAGGCTGCCATCACAGCTACCCTGTAAGCTTCTGCTTTGGAAAGAGCCGCATCGGTTAACACAACACATACGGTTGTATTATCGCCGGTGATGTTCTTAACCTTTCTTAAGATGCCGTGACGCATCTTCAACGCCGTGTTGGCAAAATCCCCTGTATTGGGATCCTTCGTTCCAGCCACAATCACATCGTTTCTCTTCACATCCCCAAAAGCATTGACTACACACAGACACCCAACACGGCAGGCTCCCAAATCCTCCTCTACATATCCCTGTCCTCCGCTTGAAGCGTACTTTACAGTGAACAGCTTACCAACTGTAGCACCGGTGCCCGCCCCGTAGCGCCCCAAGGGCACTTCCTTCTTTGCCTCAATACACGACCTATAAATACCCTCGGCAGATGGAGCCACAGGATTACCTACAAACAGGTCAAAAATCACCGCTCCTGCCAAAGTGGGCACCTTCACATTGTCAATCTCAAGGCCTATGTCCTCTTCCCTTAAATAACGGGTAACACCCTGTAGGGCATCTATACCGGCGGCACTTCCTCCAACCACACCTAAGGCGTATATCTTCGTAGGTGCACCCTCTGGACGAAGGGAATCAAAGCCTCTGGTGGTAGCACCTCCACCGAGCACAATGGCACTGCCCGTTGCCCCTTCGGGAAATATCAAACATGTGGCTCCCGTAAGGTTCTTTTTATCAGTGTACACAGCAGTAAGAACGTTCTCAAAGCCAACACGGGAAACTTTCATCCCATACCCCTTGCTTTTTGTGCATCTTATTGAACATGAAATCTTTTCGTGGTAAAGCATACAGCCCAAAAGAGAAAAAATGCACAAATGGGGAGGATTATCATGAAGAAGCATTTTCTATTCGCGCCAGGTCCAACGCCGGTTCCTCCAGAGGCTTCCTTAGCCATGGCAAGACCCATGCTACACCACAGAACCTCTGAATTTGAGCAGATATTTGCTGAGGCAAGGGAAGGACTCAAATACGTCTTCCAAACTGAAAGAGACGTCTTAATTTTGGCCTCTTCGGGAACCGGTGCTATGGAAGCTGCTGTATGCAACTTGCTGTCCCCTGGAGATAAAGCTGTCTGTGTAAGAGGAGGAAAGTTCGGAGAAAGATGGTCAGAAATTTGTCAGGCCTTCGGCATAGAAGCTGTGAACGTGGACGTTGAGTGGGGAGAAGCTGTTAAGGTTGAAGAGGTTGAAAAGGCTATTGACCAGAACCCAGGGGTAAAAGCCGTTTTCTGGCAGGCCAGCGAAACCTCAACAGGTGTTAAACACCCTACCAAGGAGCTTGCAGAACTGTGCAAGAGCAAAGGCGTTTTAAGCGTTGTGGATGGGATAACCGCTATAGGAGTTTTTGATGTAAAAACCGATGAGTGGGAACTGGATGTAGTGGTAAGCGGCTCACAAAAAGCCTTCATGCTCCCGCCAGGACTTGCCTTCATCACCTTGAGCGACAAGGCATGGGAAGCCGTTGAACAATCAAGGTCGCCCAAATACTACTTTGATCTTAAAAAGGAGAGAAAAAGTCAGGCCAAAAACCAGACGGCCTACACACCAGCCGTATCACTTATCATCGGTCTCTGTGAAAATCTCAAGCTTATAAAGGAAGAGGGACTTGAGAATGTTTTTGCAAGACACGCCCTTCTTGCAGAGGCCACACGGGAAGCCATGAAGGCATTGAACCTTGAGCTTTTCTCTAAGTCCCCCAGCGAGGCGGTAACCGCAGTAAAGGTTCCCGAAGGGATAGACGGAGGAAAGATACCCAAAATTCTCAGGGAAAAGTACGGCGTGATCATTGCAGGGGGACAGGCAAAGCTCAAAGGCAAAATATTCAGGATCTCTCACATGGGGTATGTCACCAAATTTGACATGCTCAGCGTTATAGGAGCCGTTGAAGGAGTTCTCAGAGAACTTGGGTACACCAACTTTGAAATGGGTGATGGAGTGAAAAGAGCACAAGAAATTCTATGGAGGTAAAAAAGATGTACAGGGTTCTCGTCTGCGACAAGATATCCGACGAAGGAGTAAAGCTTTTGTCTTTGGAGCAAGACTTTGAGGTTGATGTGAAAACAGGGCTCAAGGAAGATGAGCTTGTCTCTATTATAGACAACTACGATGCCATGATTGTTCGCTCCGCCACCAAGGTCACAAGGCGCATTATTGAAGCGGCAAGCAGGCTTAAGGTCATAGGCAGGGCAGGGACAGGAGTGGACAACATAGACGTGGAGGCCGCCACGGAAAAAGGTATAGTTGTAATGAACACCCCCGGCGCCAACACCGTGGCAGCAGCGGAACACGCCGTAGCCATGCTCATGTCCATGGCAAGAAAGATCCCTCAGGCCAACGCATCAATGAAACAGGGCAAGTGGGAAAAGAAGAAATTCATGGGGGTTGAGGTCAGAAACAAAGTGCTTGGCATAATAGGCATCGGTAGAATAGGCTCCTATGTGGCAAAGATGGCTCAAGGCTTAAACATGGAAGTGATTGCCTATGATCCTTACATATCCGAAGAAGCCGCCACTTCCTTAGGCATAAGGCTGGTAGGCTTAGATGAACTTCTTGAAACCGCTGATTTTGTGTCAATCCACACGCCTCTAACCTCAGAAACCAAGTATTTGATTGACAAGGAAAAGCTTCTTAAAATGAAGAAGGGAGCCTTTCTGATAAACTGTGCAAGAGGAGGGATAGTTAAAGAAGACGATCTCTACGAAGTATTAAAGAGTGGCCATCTGGCAGGAGCTGCCTTAGACGTGTTTGAAGAAGAACCTATCAATCCAGACAATCCGCTGTTGACCTTGGACAATGTTATATGCACCCCCCACATAGGCGCCTCCACGAGGGAAGCCCAAGAGGTGGTGGCAGTGGCCATAGCCCAGCAGATCATAGATTACTTCAAGAGGGGTGTGATAAAGCACGCTGTGAACGTCCCTTCCATCAAGCCAGAGCTCATTCCTAAGGCTGAGCCTTACATAAATCTTGCCACCAAGCTGGGACTCCTTGTGGCCCAAATCTACGAAGGCAGGATGGAAGAGGTGGAGGTTGAGTACTCAGGAGAGGTCCTTGAAGAAGGCATATATCACGCCCTCACTTCGGCAGCTTTAGTGGGAGTTCTCAAACCAATACTCGGAAACGGAGTGAACATGGTAAACGCCCAGTACATTGCCAAGCAAAGAGGGATAAAGGTCGTGGAAAAGCGCTCCAAGTCCACAGAAGGATACGTTAGTCTTATTAGGATCATTCTCAAAGGAGAAGGAAAGCAGGTCTCCGCAGCGGGAACCTTGATAAAGAAAGACTCCCCCAGAATCGTTATGATAAATCAGTTCCCCGTAGAAGCAGAGCCTTCCGGATACATTCTTTACTTCACCAACTACGACAGGCCTGGTGTGATCGGGCGCATAGGCACCATTTTGGGAGAGGCTGGGATAAACATAGCAGGAATGAGGCTTGGAAGGTTTAAACCGGGTGAAATGGCTGTAGCCTTACTGAATGTGGACGATCCTGTTCCTGAAGAAGTTTTGGAAAAGATCAAGCAGCTCCCCAATATCATAGATGTGAAGATGATAAACTTAGGCTGAGGTTCATACATTGGTAGAACTTTTACCCAAAGGGGTCACGGTAAATCCGCCAGAAGTACAAGAAAGATACGCCTCTATCAGGAAGTGTGTATCCCAAGTTTTCATGAGATGGGGGTTCAGGGAAGTGGGAACCCCGATATTTGAATACTATGATGACGTTTACAAGCAGATAGACGAGTCCCTCCAAGGAGCCTTGGTAAAGCTCATAGAGAGAGAAACTGGACGGATCATTGTGCTGAGGCCCGACTTTACTCCCCAGGTGGCAAGGATAGCATCCACTCTTATGAAGGATGTTCCCAGACCCCTCAGACTCTATTATTCAGGAAACATCTTCAGATGGCCCGCAGAGACCAAACAGGCAGCCAAACAGATAGACCAGATAGGCCTTGAGCTTATAGGTCTTGACAAGGCCGAGGCGTGTGCCGAGCTTGTGGGTATATCCGAAGAAGTCTTGGAAGAACTTGGGGTAAAAGACTACGTTATAGCCATATCCAACGTGAGCTTCATAAGGGAGCTTCTCGCCCCCATTCCCGTTAAGAAGAGAAAAAAAGTAGCTTTTGCACTGGCAAGGAAGGATACCAAAGAGCTAAACATCCTGCTTAAGGATGCAGAATTAGAGAAGAAAAGAAAAGAGCTAATCAAACAGCTTCCGGAGCTTGTGGGAGGACCTGAAATACTTAAAGACATAGAGTCCCTTTACTCAGATATAGGGCTTGAACCCCACATTCAGGAGCTAAAATCGGTCATATTTGTGCTGAAAAGTTACGGCCTCATGAGAAACATCCTCATAGACCTATCCGAGATAAGAGGCATGGTTTACCACAGAGGCTTCTTTTTTGAGGTTTTTGTTGAGGGGATAGGCAAAAGAACGGCCGTGGGAGGAAGATACGACGATCTTATGAGGATGTATGGATCCAACGAACCGGGAATGGGCTTTGCTTTCAACATGGAAAGCCTTTATAAAGCTGTTCATCTGAAAGGGAAGAAGCCAAAGGTTTCCACCGTTGATGTCTTGGTGGTTGATATGTCTCCCGTCAAGAACCGTGGCGTAGAAATAGCCAAGAATCTGAGAAGAATGGGATTGAAAGTGGCGAGAGATATAATAGAAAGGAGCCTTGAAGAATCTCTTGATTACGCAAAGAAGCATGGAATAAATAGGGTAGTTGTAATAGACGAGCGCCTGAAAGACAGGACCGTGGTGAGAGTGTTGGATACTAAAAAGAACTACGAAGAAGTGGTGGAGGAAAGTCTGCTGTTTTCCTCAAGCTTTTGGGAGGCGTGGGAATGGAAAGAATAGCCATTTTAGGCGCCCAGTGGGGAGACGAAGGAAAAGGTAAGGTGGTTGACTTTCTGGCAGCGGACATGGATGTGGTAGCAAGGTACTCCGGTGGTCCCAATGCTGGTCATACGGTTATCATAAACGGTAAAAAGTACATACTCCACCTCATTCCCTCAGGCATCCTCCACAGAAACACCATGTGCGTAATGGGCAATGGCATGGTGGTAGATCCAGCTGCTCTCATTGAAGAAATGAAGGAACTTCAGGAAGCTGGAGTCTATATAGGAGAGAACCTCATAATTAGCGAAAGCGCCCATGTGATCATGCCCTATCACAAAAAACTGGACGCTTTAAACGAGAGAATAAGAGGGAAAAGACAGATAGGAACTACTCTGCGGGGCATTGGTCCGGCCTATGCCGACAAAGCGTCAAGGATAGGCATAAGGATGGGAGAGCTTCTGGATCCAGAAATACTAAAGGAAAAACTTGCTTTCAACCTAAAGATCAAGAACGCCATAATTGAACATTTCTTTGGAGAAGAAGGCTATTCCTTTGATGATCTGTACAGTCAAGCCTTAGAATGGGCAGAGAAACTCAAAGGATTCGTGGATAACACAGTATCCTACATGAAAAGGGCACTAAAAGACGGAAAGAGCATACTGTACGAAGGTGCACAGGGAACCATGCTGGACATAGACCACGGGACCTATCCTTACGTTACCTCATCCAACCCCACCATCGGAGGCATAATGACTGGACTGGGCGTTCCAAAAGACTCCGTGGAAAGGATAGTGGGTGTGGTTAAAGCTTACACCACAAGGGTAGGAGGAGGTCCCTTCCCAACAGAGGAGACTGGTAATCTTGGGGATCTTCTCAGAGAAAAGGGGGGAGAATACGGAGCCACCACAGGAAGACCCAGAAGATGCGGATGGCTGGATCTCGTGGGACTGAAGTTTGCTACATGGGTTAACGGTTTAACCCACATAGCCATAACCAAGCTGGATGTCCTTGATGGCTTTGAAAAAATAAAAGTGTGTATAGCCTACGAAATAGATGGAGAAATAACCGAAGAGTTCCCCACTGATTATGTGAAGTTCTGTAAGGCCCGTCCCATTTACAAAGAGCTTCCTGGATGGAAAACCCCCGTAAAAGGTAAAAACAAAAGAGAAGAACTTCCAAAAGAGGCACTAAGCTACGTAGAGTTCATCGCTGAGCAGTTAGGCGTTGACATAATGCTTGTATCCACCGGGGCGGATAGAAAGGACACGGTGATGTTCATTTAGTCCTTTTACAGAACCTCCGAGCCCTTTCCTTAAATTCATCGGTATCCATACAGCTTGCAAAGGCCTTAGCAAGAAACCTATCATCCGGTGAACCAAGGGTGTACTGCTTGAGAATGGACTTGGTAATCTTCAAGGCGTATCTACCGTTTTCCAAAAGCTTGAGTGCCAGTTCCTTGCTAAAGTCAACTACCCTTTCGTCTTCCACAAAGAAATTTACTATACCCGATGCCATAAGCTTCTCTTTGGGAATCACATCCCCCATCAGCAGAAATTCAGAAGCAAACCCAGCTCCAGCCACATCAAACAACCTCTTTATCCCAAGAGGTTCCACAGCAAGACCAAGTTTAACCAAAGGGATACCTATCTTAGCTCCCTTCCCCGCAACCCTCAGATCGCAAGAAAGAGCAACCATACATCCCCCTCCCAAGGCGTACTTCTCCACAGCGGCAATCATAACCTTTTCCACTCTGGCCAATCCAGAAAAACAGTAGTTGACAGCTTCCGCATACTTCTGAGACTCTCCCCTCTCGGCGTAATCCAATAGCTCCTTTATGTCAGCACCTGCTCCAAATACTCCACCCTCTCCCCTCATAATGATAACTTCTATTTGTGGATCCCTGTCCAGCTCCAGTGCCCTTTCCGGTAGTAATCTCCACATCTCTATATCAAAAGCGTTCATCGCCTCGGGCCTGTTAAAAACTATCCAGCCAATAGGAGGCTCTATCTTAGTGAGTATCTTCATGCATCCCTCCTTCAGTAAAGATTTATCTGCAAATTGGCGGGGTATCTGACTTTAAAATAATAGCTAATAGTCACCTCTTTGTTAGGCTCAAGGGTTAATTTCCACTTGGCAATGCCTTTTGGATTTATCTCATTGGGCTTCGGGCTCATTCTCTCTTTAAGCCATGTAACCTTTATCCTGTCATCCTGGGAAACAGGCAGAGGTTCCTTTACTAACACCTCCACTGGTGAATCTTTGGTACTAACAAGGGTGATTTTGTACCCTACCAAAAGCTCTTTATCCCCACTCCACTTCGTCTGAGTGTTGAAAGTTACTCTCTCCCGTTTAACCTGTATCTCAGGGTCCTTCCCCAAAGGCACAACAAGCTTTTTACCCTCTTTGAACCTGCCCATAGAAAAGATTCCCAAAAAGGAGTTGCTGTCAATTATCTTCACCTCTCCATCCGGAAGGGGCACCGAAGGATAGGGCACCTCAATCTTGGCATAAACAGCTAAAGAGTCGGTAGGAATGCACACTCTCTCAACCCTAACATTGCTCCACTCAAAAACCCTAATACTGAACTCCTGTTCCACACCGCTTTTGATGGAAACAGGCATGGGCAAAGAAAAAGAATAGCTTGACACACCACGGGTTAGCTTGGGCTTCTCCGCCTCAGGGGACAAGGCTGAACGCACCATCATTTTGGAAGCTTTAGCGCGAACAAAATACGACTTAGGAAAAACATACACAGGCTGTACCTTGGGAAGGTAAAGCACCCTTTTGGGCATAGAAGAGGATATAGAAAGAGATATATCCTTCCAATCACTCCCAGTGTCCTGCTTTATAGACGCAGAAAAATTCAAAATGACCTTGTCCTTATCCCTCACCAACACATACTTAGGAGTCCATCGGGCCTTAGAAATATTAAAGCTGAGGGTAAGCTCACATTGATCCTCCGCATCGGACCACACAAAAAGTGCTTCCATTTCATCAAGATCCTCAAGCTCTTTCTTAAATTTTTTCAATTCACCGCTCACATTGCTGATACTCTGCTCAACGGACAGAAGCTTGTTCAGCAGCTCTTCATATTTCTTCTCATAGGCGAGATAACTCAAACGTTTGTTATACTTGTAAGACTCAGCTAAAGACACTATGAGTCTTTGATAAAAATCTTCCTTAGCACTTAAACGAGTTAACTTCACCTTTAAGGTACCTATCTTGGCCTCAAGCTCTTTGTAGGTTTGGGTTTCCTTAGGTGATCCCCACTCTAACCCTGTGATTGAAGCAGCATCGCAGTTGGCAAAAAGCTGAAGGCTGTTTTTGTCAATGTCCCGAGGCAAAAAACCAACAAAATTCCTTCCTTTTTTCACATACACGGTAGCCTTGGCCACAAGAGTAGCACCAGAACGATAGACTACCGCCTCTTCCACCTCAAGCTGGGCATTAAGGGGCGCTGTTGTTACCAGTAACAATAGAACAGCAAGGAGCCGCCTCATGGCTACACCCTCAACCTCGGTTTTGACCTACTACGTGTTGTGATGTTATACCATGGCATCGGGTTAATCAATTTTATTAAGTATGGGACATTGCCGCTGGTAAGTGTAGTCATACCATCCTACAACAGGGCTCATATAATAGGTAGGGCACTTGAAAGTGTTATGGAACAGGGTTTCAAAGATTTGGAAATCATAGTTGTTGACGACGCCTCAACGGACGACACCCAGAATGTGGTGAAAAAGTTTCCAATGGTTAGATACATCAGGCACAGAAGCAACATGGGAGTGTCAGCCGCAAGAAACACCGGTATTACCGCGTCCAAAGGTAGATTCATAGCCTTTTTAGACTCCGACGATTTCTGGCGAAAAGACAAGCTGGAAAGGCAATTGGAAGCAATGCTTAAAAATGGAACCAAGTGGAGCTACACCAGGATCGTTTTCGTTGATGAAAATCTCAAAAAGATCAGGGAACAGAAAGCAGAAGCAGGTGGCCCTGTTCTCGCCGAGCTACTGGAGAAAAACATAATTGGAACACCATCCAGCGTTATTGTGGAAAGAAGTGTACTGAAGATATGCGGCTTGTTTAACAGGAATTTGTGGTATAGAGAGGATTACCATATGTGGATTAGAATAGCATCAAAATACGAAGTTTCGCCCGTTGATCTTCCGCTCACATACCAATTAGTACATTCCGGAGAGAGGCTAAGCCACAATTACGAAAATAGGATAAAAGGCTTTTTGCAAATACTGAGGACTTTTGAGCCTGAATTTAAAAAGAACAAAAAGGCCCTTGCAAGACAGTTCTACGAATTAGGTAAACTGTATCATCGCATAGGAGAAAAAGAGACCGCATCAGACTACTTCAAAAGAGCTTTCCTAACCTACCCGCACTGGAACGCCTTTCATAAATGGCTGACCATCTCCTGAAACACTCCACGTAGGAAAAGCCCTTTGCCACCTTACAATGAATCTCCTCGGAAAATAGGGTCTCTTCATTGGGAACAAGAAGTAGGCACTCACAGGGTCTCCTTTCCTTAGACAAGGTACATCCAGAAGAAGAAAGAAACACACATACCCCATCATCCATCATAGGTACAGGGATGGGAACTCCCATACACACCTTTGTGGTAAGCATGTTGGTTGCAAGGGAAGTCTCAAAATCATCCAGCGCTTCAGGAAAGATCTCAAAAAACCTCTCAGGACAAAGGTACATCCCTGGATATCCTTTACAGCATTTTCCACCACACAAGGAACAAATCTCAGAAGCATCAACAAACAAAGATTCAAGCAACTTTCTTGAGCAGTTCATCTAACTTGCTGAGGGCTTTTAGCGCTCCCTCAGGGATGGATATCTGGCCGGAAGGCACCTGTGACTCCCGTGGATTTATCCTGATTAAGGTAGCCCCGTGACTCCTTATCAAAGACTCGCTGGTATGCCTTATGGAAGGAACAGCTGTTCCCGCTCCAAGCTCAATAACAACCATCCTCTTGCCTCTAACCTCTTCCAAAAAGCGCCTGTACCTTTTCCCCTGAGCATAGGTTCTGTCCCCTACCCAGCTCCAATCTCCAAACATTAGTATATTAGGGCGAGCCACATCACCGCAATGTTTGCACTTTGGAATCCTTAAGGCCCTCATTGTCTCATAATCAACAGGCACGTCTTCGTTATTCTCCCAGATATCGTTACAGCATGGCTTTATACACTGGAGGTAGTGAATAGAACCATGTATCTCGTACACCTTCTCCTCGGTATACCCTGCCTTTTGAAAGTGTCCATCCACATTAGAAGTGACAACAAAGTAGTCAACCCCGTATCTGTTTATCCAGTCTTTCAAAATGTGAAATCCTCTATGAGGTTCCGTTTTTCTGTACATCTCCAACCTGTGGCCGTAGAATCCCCAACCAAAGGCAGGGTCTCTCTCAAAGTGCACAGGATTTGCCATCTCAACGAAGTTTAAGCCCAGCCTCTCATAAAGGGGATAAGCCCTCCAGAAGCCCTTGGGACCACGAAAATCGGGAAGACCAGAGTCCACTCCCATACCTGCTCCAGCGGTAATGACCAAAGCTTGCGCGTTGAGTATTGCCTCTACAGCTTTGTGATAGTGCTCCATCCTCACTCTGAGACCGGTGGGCCTATTTTAACCAGCCCCTCCTCAGTGATCTCCAAGAATCTGAGTTTCATATCATGACCACAAAGCCTGCATCCATCAATCCTGAACAGACGCACCAAATCGCCTATGGGCCTTTTGTAAAGATTGGCCTGCCTCTGAGTGGTTATAACCTCCTTTGAAACCACTATGGTTCCGTCAACTATATGGGCAACCGCATAGCCTCCAGCAGCCTCGGCAGAAAGCTCCTCGTGACCGCTCCTTTTCTGGGATATAAGGATACCCGTTTGATACCACTTTTTAAGGAAGTTGAATATGCTCCTTACTACATTCCTGGCCAACATTTCCTTCGCCTCGTAAAGTCCCGTCACAGAGTCAATAACCACAGACTTTGTTTTGTAGATCTTTATGGCATGGGCAAGAGTGGAAAGAAGAGTGGGAATATCTTCCCTAAGCACGGAGTAGCTGGCGGCATCTATTATCACTACGTTTTCTTCCACACTCCCCTCATCAACTCCCATGGCCTTCGCCCTGTGTTTTAAAGAAGCAGCCACAAATGGACTCGGACTTTCTACTGAAACGTAAACCACAGGATAACCCAGCGATGCCTGTTTAACAGTAAACTGCTCTGCCATAAGGGTCTTTCCCGTATCTGCCACTCCGGTAATATTAATAACCGAACGAAGAGGAATGCCTCCAAGAGGCTTTTTCTTGGGCTTTTTACGCTTTGATGTGTACTCCACAGTGAAAAAAAGATCGTCTAAGCCCTCAATCCCTGTGGGAACTCCTATCAGCTCCGGAGCCTTTTCTGCAAGCTCTCCTATCCTTCCTATGCTTTCTTCAACGGGCTTAGTCTCTGTCATGCCTTATGTACCTGCCATCTTCCTTCTTACCCTTCTCGGAAGATTCCTCCTGCTTCTGATCTCTCTTGGCTCGCCTTTTCCTCTCTTTCTCCACCAGCTTCTCAAAATGCTGGAATATATGCTCTAACTCATAATCAGAGTCCCTCATAGGCTCACTCCTTTCCCACGGGCTTTTTTATAAGGTATATCCCCCAAGCATTGAAAATACAAGTTTGGAACTTCTTTCTTTTAAGAAAGCACCTTGACATCTCCCGTGGAGAGACCAATCGTTTCTCCATCATTCAACCTAAGTATCAACTCACCCGTGGGAGTTACGCCCACAGCCTCGGCATACAACTTACCATCAACCACAACCCGCTTTCCTAAGGTATAGTTATGCTCTCTCCAGTATCTGAAAAGATCTGCCGTATCCCCACGCTGTAGCTTTGCATACCACTCATCCATCAGACTCAAAATACGACCGAGAAGCTTTACCCTGTTTGTCCTCTTCCCCGCCTCTATGAAAACAGAAGTTGCTATGTCCTTTAAATCATCAGGAAGTTGCTGAACTTCCATGTTTACATTTACACCAACCCCCAGAACCACAAAATCCACCGCTCCTCCCCTAACCTCCACCTCTGTGAGAACACCGCATATCTTCTTGCCTGAAACATACACATCGTTGGGCCATTTTATCTGAGCGTCAAGATTAATCTCCTTCAAAGCTTGACATACGCAGATGGAAGCCAGCATGGTGGTGTGGTACAAAAATATAGGCGGAATCTTCGGCTTCAACACCACCGAAAAGTAAAGATTCTTACCACCAGGGCTGTACCATCTCCTCCCCATCCTTCCCTTGCCAGAGGTCTGTTGATCAGCAATCACCACCGTGCCCTCAGATTCACCTTTACCAGCAATCTCCATGGCATATCTATTTGTGGAATCTATAATGGGAAAGACGTAAACCACCTTGCCTACCACATTACCATTTAAGTAAGCCTTCACAACCTCTGGAATCAGCAGATCGGGCTCTTCCTCAAGCATATAGCCTTTCCTCTCAACGCTCTCTATCCTCACACCGAGCTCTCTGAGCCGCTTGATCCTTTTGTGAAGGGCTACCCTTGTTATACCAAGGATGGCAGCAAGCTCCTCTCCGCAGATCCATTTACCCTTTCTTTCCAGCATATACCTCAATATGAAGGCATTTTTATCCACGCCTTCTTGCATCCTTACACCTCAACCTGAGCCTCTTTGTCCCTTTCCACTGGGAAATCTCCACCGACGCCACCAAATCATACCTTCCCACTCCCGTTATCTCCTCCAGAGGTTCAAAACAGACCGCATCCACTGCCACCTTATCCTGCACTACTTCAAACATATAGCCGCCATTGCTCATAGGGCGAAGGTTCCTCACCCTCACGCCTTCAAAGAGAAACAGCGGCTCCTCAAATCCCTCGCCAAAAGGGGTAAGCTGTATAAGTTCCCTCAAGAAAGACACTTCCAGATCCTCAAGCTTCATCACAGCATCAACCTTCACTGCCTCTTCACTAACCTCCAATCCCTCAGCGGCCCTGATGATCTCCTCGTACACAGCAGAGATCTTGTCTTTCCTAACAGAAAATCCCACTGCTTTTTTATGTCCCCCGTAAGCCCTCATATGCCTTGATGCCGGAGAAAGAAGCTTATAAAGATCCACCTCTCCAAAGCTTCTGCCCGATCCCCTACCCTCTTCACTCCCATTGAAGCTTACAAGAACGCATGGGCGCTTGACCTTCCTTGATATTTTTGAGGCAGCAATACCTATAACACCAGGATGCCAACCTTCCTTCCACATAACAGCTACAGGGTCCTCTTCCTTAAACATGGAAAGAGCTTCTGAGACTACCTTCTCCTCTTCCCGTTGCCTTTTACTGTTCTCCCTATTAAGCTCTTTGGCTACCTCCTCGGCCCTACCAACATCACAGGTGGTGAGCAATTCAAAGGCCTTCAGGGCATGGCTCATCCTTCCGGGAGCGTTTATCCTCGGCGCTAAAATAAAGGACAAATCGTAAACATCCAGCTGCCTGTCCGCTATACCCGCTACCTCCATAAGCGCCCTTAGCCCAATAACATGGGGAATCATCTTAATACCGTACTTGACAAAAAATCTGTTCTCGTCCACAAGCTCCATAACGTCCGCAATTGTACCCAGGGCCACAAAGGGCATGAACCTTTTAAGGACACGCCTCCTTTCTTCCTCACCCCCTTCAGCAAGGGCAAGAGCCTCCGCCAGTTTCATAGCCACCCCCACCCCTGCCAAACCGTTAAAGGGATAGTTCACATCCATCCTCGGATTCACAACGGCATGCGCGGGGGGCAAAAATACCCCGGGGGTATGATGATCCGTGATGATGACGTCCACTCCACTGGATGCCAGCGAACCCACCTCACAAACAGAGGTTATGCCACAGTCCACCGTTATCACAAGCCGGTAATCAAAGGGATTTATCTCCCCAAGGGCGGCGGATGTTAAACCGTACCCATGGTTCATCCTGTGAGGGATAAACACGTCCACCTCTGCCCCACACTCTTTGAGAAGCAAAAAGATCACAGCGGCTCCTGTAAGACCATCGGCATCGTAATCCCCAAATATCAGAATCTTCTCTCCCTTTTTTATGGCTCTTCTGATCCTTTCCACAGCCCTTTCCATCTGGGAAAAGAGAAATGGATCATAAAGCAACTTTAGAGGCTCCCCTATATACCCCTTTGCTTTCTCTGAATCAGTAATGCCCCTGTTGCACAACACTATAGCTGTGTAAGGGGTTACTCCAAGCTCCGACACAAGCTTGGAAACAACGGTCTCTTCAGGAGCTAAGATCCTCCACATCCCCTTCTAACCCCTATGAGATACTCCATCTCCTCTGTGTAAACTCCTGAATCATCGTATATGAAAAGAGGGGACTCAATATCGCACTGTCCCGGTTTGGCGTTTTTTACAGATTCTACAAAGATGAACTGTGCTTTTGATCCTTGCTTGGGATGCACAAACCTGATCCTCTTGGGCTCAAGCCTGTTAGCCCGCAATCTTTCCAAAAGCTCCGGTGTCCTTTCCGCACAGAAGATCACACCAAACCTTCCCTTTGAGGGAAGCAGATAACTTGCAGCCCTCACTAAATCGTCCAAAGTAGCGGCAACCTCATGCCTTGCTAAGTACCTTTCCCGTTCAGGAGGTCTCCTTCCCACTCCCCTCGGCCAATAGGGAGGATTGCTCAGCACATAATCAAAGCTTTCTGGAGGAAAAAGGCTATCTATCTTTGCATAAGAACCCAGAATAAACTTCACCCTTCCTTCAAGTCCGTTCAAAAGAGCTCCTTTTTTTGCCCTTTTTACCATATCCTCTTGAACCTCAACCCCCACCACTTGAGACCCAGGGGACAGCTTTGCTGCCACAAATGTAACCACGCCGTTTCCCGAACCCAAATCGGCTATTCTTCCTCCTTTAGGCAGAGTGGCCAGAGCCGGAAGAATCAGAGAATCAACGGCAAATCTATAACCACTAACCGACTGAACTACCCTGAGATCCCATTTCCTCAGATAATCAATGCTCTCCTCAGGAGAGCCGTCTTTCAACAAGCTCCTTTCCATATTTCAAGATCTCTTCCAAGCGGGAAGACGAAAAGCTCTCGCAGTAAACCCTTAAAAGCGGCTCGGTACCGGAAGCTCTGAACAATATCCAGGAGCCATCCTCCAAAGCAAACTTGGCCCCATCAACGTAGTTGACGCCAATTACTGCAGATCCGGCTATACTTTCAGGAGGATCTTCCTCCAAAGTGGCTACAAAATCCCGAGCCTGAGAAACATCCTTAACCCTCACGTCCATCCTCCGGTAAAGATGAGGCCCATACTCCTCATCTAACTCATCAACCAACTGTGAAAGAGGCCTACCATCAACCGCCATATACTCCAGGACCATAAGGGCAGAAAAGACACCGTCCCTTTCCGGAATATGGAAGTTTACGGCAATGCCCCCAGACTCCTCTCCTCCCATAATTACCTTTCCATCGCTTATCAGGTCGGCTATGTACTTAAAGCCCACAGCGGTCTCATACACCTTGAACCCGTACCTATCCGCTATCTTATTCAATAGACTTGTAGTGGAGACGGTTTTAGCTATATCACCCCTCAACCCCCTGTTCTTTATGAGATGGCTCAAAATGAGGGCGTAGATCTTATGGGGCGTTATAAATCTCCCCTTCTCGTCCAGCATTCCCACCCTGTCACCGTCTCCGTCGGTGGCAACCCCTGCCTGACACCCCGCCTCCTTCAGCTTGGCAATCATGTCACCGAGATTCTTCTCAATAGGCTCCGGGTGCTTAAAATCAAAAAAGGCATCCCTGTAGCAGTTCATCACCTCCACCTTGCATCCTGCAGGCTGCAGTATGAGTTTCAAAAGGTCCATTGAGGCACCATGCATGGGATTCACCAGAATCTTCAGACCAGCCCTGCCAATGGCATAAACATCTACCCTCTCTTTGACCCAGGATATATAATCGGGATACGGATTCACCTTTTCCACAATACCTTTGACCAACGCCTCCTCAATTTCCAATCTCTTGGGTTGAATCTCTTCAACCTTAGCCTCTATAGGCTTGGTGATCTCTGGAGGCGCAGCACCCCCCTTGGGAGTCCTCAGCTTGTAGCCGTTGTACTGGTAGGGATTGTGACTGGCGGTTATGGACACACCGAAACCGACCCTCCCCGAAACTATCATAAAGGTCACAAAGGGAGTAGGCACAAAGGTATCAGCAAGATAGGTTTTTATCCCGTTTGCAGCAAAGACCTCCGCAGCAGCAACGGCAAAGCTTTCAGAAAAAAAGCGGGTATCGTAACCGACAAAAACCCCTTTATCTATATTCCATCCCTGCTCTTTAACATACTCACAGGTGGCCTGAACAACCCTTCTCAAGTTGTCAAAGGTAAAATCTTCAGCAATCACACCCCTCCAGCCGTCGGTGCCAAACCTGACCTTACCCACCACATCCCCCTTGATTATGGTGTGGTTTATCCATTAGCATAGCGTAAAACTGGCTGCAAGGAGAGCCTATGAAGCTTACAGCCCGCAACCTCAGATGGAAATGCAATCCCAAAGAGTTTGAAGACATAAACCACCCAGAAGGAGCAGATGTGACCCTGAAAGTTCAAAAAAGAGCTTCTTCCGCCATAGCCTTTGGCCTTGAAGCAGAATCTGAAGGTTTCAACATTTTCGCCGTGGGAGAGGAAGGCGTAGGAAAAAAGTGGCTAGTACTGAAGAAGGCTCAGGAGAAGGTTGAAAAACTACCCGTTCCCAACGATTGGTGCTATGTTTTCAACTTCAAGGATCCTCAACATCCCAGGGCCCTATCCCTACCTCCCGGAAGGGGAAGGGAATTCAAAGAAGATATGAAAAGCTTTGTGGAACACTTAAAAGAAGAACTTCCCAAAGCTTTTGAGAGCAAAGAGTACGAGGAAAAGGCC
>WGAU01000163.1 GCA_015494645.1 Aquificota bacterium | reverse complement strand
GGAGGCACACGCCGTTTTTTAGTGGATACAGGCCGCAGTTTTACTTTAGGACGACGGATGTGACTGGAACGATCACGCTGCCTGAGGGTGTAGAGATGGTGATGCCTGGGGATAATGTGAACATGTATGTGGAGTTGATCTATCCGGTGGCATTGGAGCCTGGGTTGAGGTTTGCGATAAGGGAGGGAGGAAGGACGGTAGGTGCAGGAGTAGTAACGGAGGTGATAGAGGATTAAGCCATGGCTGGACAAAAGATAAGGATAAAGCTTAAAGCTTACGATCACAGAGTTCTGGATAAATCGGTTGAGGAGATAGTTAAGGCGGCTGTTAGGACTGGAGCCAAGGTAGTGGGTCCCATCCCTCTGCCCACCAAGATCAGCCGCTGGACGGTCCTTCGTTCTCCTCATATAAACAAGAAATCAAGGGAGCAGTTTGAGATAAGGGTTCACAAGCGTCTCATTGAGCTTGTGAACCCCACTTCCGATACCATAGATGCCCTTATGCAGTTGGATCTTGCAGCAGGAGTGGATGTGGAGATAAAGCTTATGGAACAAGAAGTTTAGCCGGGGAGAGTGAGTCATGGTAACTGGACTTTTGGGTAAGAAACTCGGAATGACGCAGGTATTTAAGGATGATGGAACCGTGGTGCCTGTGACAGTTATACAGGCGGGACCTTGCTGGGTGGTTCAAAAAAAGACTCCCGATAAAGATGGGTACGCTGCTGTTCAGATTGGTATGGAGCAGATCAAGGAAAAACATGTGAACAAGCCCATGGCAGGGCATTTCAAAAAGCACAATGTCCCATTTCTCAGGCATCTAAAGGAGATAAGGCTTTCTCCGGAAGACCTTCGGGATGTGGAAGAGGGGCAGGTGATCAACTGCGATATCTTTGAAGTGGGTGAAAAGATCAGTGTTACCGGTTGGACCAAAGGAAGAGGGTTTGCTGGTGTAATGAAGCGTCATGGTATGGCCGGTAGCAGGGATTCACACGGTGCGAGATACCACAGGGTGGTGGGATCCATAGGTATGTGTACCTTCCCGGCGAGGGTGCATAAAGGAAAAAGAATGCCCGGTCACATGGGAACCAACAAAGTTACTGTGAAGAACCTTGAAGTTGTAGCGGTGTACCCTGAAAAAAATATCCTTTTGATTAAGGGTGCGGTTCCCGGACATATAGGTTCCCTACTCATACTGAGGAAGATGAGGTGATGCGATGGAAGCTGTCTGCAAGAACATGAGTGGGGCAGATGTGGAGACCCTTCAGTTAAACGAAAAGGTATTTGGGGCTAAGGTTAACAGACATCTTATGTGGGAAGTGGTACGTATGCAGCTTGCAGGAAGAAGGGCTGGCACTGCTTGTACCAAGACCAGGGGAGAGGTTAGAGGAGGAGGTAGGAAGCCTTGGCCTCAAAAGGGAACCGGTAGAGCCAGGCAGGGATCCATAAGGGCGCCCCACTGGGTCGGGGGTGGTGTGGTCTTTGGCCCAAAGCCCAGAGACTACAGCTATTCAATACCGAAGAAGGCAAGGAGAGCTGCTGTTAGAAGTGCCCTTACAGCGAGGTTCAGGGATGGGGATATAATCTTTCTTGACAAGATAGAGTTGGAGAATCATAAGACCAAGACAGCTGTGGCTTTTCTGAAGGGTCTTGGGCTTGAGGGGCAGAAGGTTTTGATTGTGGTTGAGGATATAGATTTCAATCTTGATAGGTCCACTAGGAATATACCTTATGTTAAGGTTCTTAAGGCTGAAGCGGTGAACGTTTACGACCTCCTTAATGCGGATAAGATACTCATAACCAAGGCTGCCTTGGAGATTATAGAGGAGAGGTTGGCGTCATGAAGTTTCTTCAGGATCCCTATCAGGTGATAATCAGGCCCGTAATCACCGAAAAGAGTATGAGGCTTAAAGAGGAAGAGAACAAGTACACTTTTGAGGTGCATCCCAAGGCAACGAAAAAGGATGTTAAGGATGCCATTGAGAAGCTGTTCAATGTGAAGGTGGAAAAGGTTAATACTATGAACGTGAAGCCCAAGATAAAGAAGCGTTTTGGAAGGGTTGTGAAGAAGGGAAAGCATTGGAAAAAGGCTATTGTGAAGTTAAGAGAGGGAGACAGGATAGAATTCTTTGAAAGCATATAAGGGAGGCTGGTAGGCTATGGGTATAAAAAGGTATAAACCCACATCCCCCGGTAGGCGTTTCATGACAGTTTCCACCTTTGAGGAGATCACCAAGGATGAACCTGAAAAGTCACTTACCGTACCTCTCAAGTCCACGGGAGGAAGGAACAATCAGGGACGCATAACCGTACGTTTCAGGGGAGGAGGCCACAAACGTAGATATAGGATTATAGATTTCAAGAGGGACAAGTGGGGAGTCCCTGCCAAGGTGGCTGCCATTGAGTATGATCCTAACCGTTCAGCAAGAATAGCCCTTTTGCATTACGCTGATGGGGAAAAGAGGTATATTCTTTGGCCCGAGGGGCTCAAAGTAGGTGATACCGTTATGGCGGGTCCCGATGCCGAGATAAAGGTGGGCAACGCCTTACCTATAAAATACATCCCTGTTGGGACCTTTATCCACAATATAGAACTCATTCCTGGCAAGGGTGGGCAGATTGCCAGAGCAGCAGGAACCTATGCTCAGCTCATGGCTAAAGAAGGTGATTATGCCCATGTTAGGCTTCCTTCGGGTGAAGTTAGGTTGATACATGTAAACTGTATGGCTACCATTGGGCAGGTTGGCAACATAGACCATGAGAACATCGTTATAGGAAAAGCAGGGAGAAACAGGTGGCTTGGTAGGAGGCCGCATGTACGTGGTACGGCCATGAACCCTGTGGATCATCCCCACGGTGGTGGTGAGGGTAAGACGAAAGGTAGACATCCTGTTAGTCCATGGGGTTGGTGTACTAAAGGTATGAAGACCAGAAAGCCCAAAAAAGTTTCTGATCCCTTCATAGTTTCAAGAAGAAAGTGAGGAGGTAGCGGCTAATGGGACGCTCTCTGAAAAAGGGACCCTATGTAGATCCTAAGCTTTTGAAAAAAGTTAGGCAGCTCAACGAGAAAGGAGAGAAGAAGGTTATAAAGACGTGGTCCAGGAGATCCACTATAATTCCTGAGTTTATAGGTCACACCTTTGCGGTGTACAACGGGAGAAAGTTCATTCCCGTTTATGTTACAGAGCAGATGGTGGGGCACAAGCTTGGAGAGTTTGCTCCCACCAGAACCTACCATGGTCACGGTGAAGATAAGAAGAAGGCCAAAGTAAAGAAGTAGAGGAGAGGGAGTTATGCCAGCTAAAGCGGTGCTTCGTTACGCAAGGATTTCGCCCAGAAAGGCGAGGGTCGTGGCTGATATGATAAGGGGTAAAGATGTGGAAGAGGCCTTTACTATCCTGCGTTTTACGCCTAAAAAGGCGGCTCGCATCATAGAGAAGTTGTTGAAATCGGCTGTGGCCAATGCAGAGGTTTCTCCTGACATAGTGGATGTGGATGCTCTGTACATAAGCAAGATATATGTGGATGAGGGGCCCATGCTGAAGAGAATAAGGCCCAGAGCTATGGGTAGGGCTTATCTAATTAGGAAGAGAACAAGCCACATTACTATAGAACTTGATGAAAGAAGGTAGGAGGTGAGGGTTTGGGCCAGAAGGTACATCCTATAGGATTCAGGCTGGGTATAACCAAGGATTGGCAGTCTAAGTGGTTTGCCAAGAAAGACTACGCCAAGAAGCTGCACGAGGATCTGCGCATCAGGAATTTGATAAAGGGGAAATTTTACCACGCTGGTATTTCAAAGGTTATTATAGAAAGAGCAGCGGACAAGGTTAAGATAGATATATACGCTGCAAGGCCCGGTCTTGTTATAGGCAGAAAGGGAGCAGAGATAGAGAAGCTGAAAAGTGAACTTTCCCAGTTTGCGACGGGTCAGGTGATAATAAATGTGAAGGAGGTTCCAATTCCTGAAATAGATGCCCAGCTTGTGGCGGAAAATATAGCCATGCAGATAGAGAGGCGTGTTTCCCACAGAAGGGCAATGAAAAGGGCCATAAACATGGCCATAAAGTTTGGGGCAAAGGGAATAAGGGTTGAGTGTTCCGGCAGACTGGGCGGTGTGGATATGGCCAGAACTGAGTGGTACAGAGAGGGAAGACTACCCTTACAGACCATAAGGGCTGATATAGATTACGGTTTTGCCGAAGCCCTTACCAAGTATGGAATGATCGGCGTGAAGGTTTGGATATACAAGGGTGACATCATAGAGGAGAAGAGAAAGCCAGCGGAGGAGAGCACAAATGTTGGCGCCTAAAAGGGTTAAGTACAGGAAACAACAAAGGGGGAGAATGAGCGGTATTGCCACAAGGGGAGCAGATATAGCCTTTGGTGAGTATGGGCTTAAGGCCCTGGAACCTGCTTGGATAACGGCTCAGCAGATAGAGGCAGCCAGAGTTGCTATCACGAGGCACGTTAAGAGGGGCGCTAAAGTCTGGATCAGGATCTTTCCCGATAAGCCCGTAACCAAGAAGCCGGCAGAAACCCGTATGGGTAAGGGTAAGGGAAGTCCTGAGTACTGGGTAGCTGTGGTAAAGCCTGGAAGGATTCTTTTTGAAATAGCGGGTGTTGCTGAGGATGTAGCTAAGGAAGCCCTTAGGCTTGCATCCCATAAGCTTCCCATAAAGACCAAGATCGTTTCCAGAAACGAGTAGCGGAGGTATCCCATGAAGGCTTCAGAGCTTCGCAGTCTGAGTATTGCCGAACTGAGACAGAAGGAGAGAGAAATTAGAAAAGAGCTCATGGAGATGCGTTTTCAAAAGTCTATAGGCAGGCTTGACAATCCCGCCAAATATAGGCAACTAAAGCGAGACCTTGCCAGGGTCTTGACCGTTATCAGAGAAAAAGAACTGGGTATCAGGTAAGGGGTGCGTAGATGGCTAAGAGAATAGGTAGAAGGAAGGTGCTTATCGGTGAGGTTGTTTCCGACAAGATGGACAAAACCGTTGTGGTTAGGGTGGAGAGAACCTACAGACATCCCATGTACGGCAAGGTTGTTAAGACTCACAAAAAGTTTTACGCTCATGACGAAGAAAATCAGTGCAGGATAGGAGATATAGTAAAGATTATGGAGACCAGACCCCTTAGCAAGCTTAAAAGATGGAGAGTAGTAGAAATCTTGGAAAGAAGGGAGAGGGTGACCGATGATACAGCCGACAACAATGGTTGAGGTGGCTGACAACACAGGTGCTAAAAAGGCAATGTGTATAAGGGTGCTGGGGGGCTCCAGTAAGAGGTATGCCCGTTTGGGGGATGTTATAGTGGTTACCGTAAAGGAATCCACCCCTGATGGTCACGTGAAGAAGGGAGAGGTTCACAGGGCTGTGGTTATCAGGACCGTCAAGGAGCAGAGAAGACCGGATGGTTCTTATATAAAGTTTGATAGAAACTCTGTTGTGCTCATAAAGCCTAACGGGGAGCCTCTGGGTACCCGTATATTTGGGCCTGTGGCAAGGGAGTTGAGGAACAAAGGGTTCATGCGGATTATATCCTTGGCACCAGAGGTCATATAAGGGGTGTTCCTATGGCTGCTAAGATAAAGAGAGAGGATTTTGTGGTAGTTATAGCGGGAAAGGATAAAGGAAAAAGGGGAAAGGTTCTGAGGGTTATTCCCAAGAAGCAAAGGTTGGTGGTGGAAGGGGTTAACATAGTTAAAAAGCACCAAAAGCCCACCGCCAACACCGCCGGTGGTATAATTGAGATGCCGGCTCCCATTCATGTTTCCAATGTGATGCTTGTGTGTCCCAAGTGTAATACGCCCACGAGAGTGGGTTTTACATTTTTGGAAGATGGAACCAAGGTCAGAAAGTGCAAGAAATGCGGTGAGGTTATAGACAAATAAAGGAAAGGAGAGACGGGTATGGTACCTCGTCTGAAGGAAAAGTACTACAAGGAAGTGGTTCCCCAGCTCATGAAAGAGTTTGGTTACAAGAACATAATGGAAGTGCCTCGTATAACCAAAATCGTACTTAACATGGGAGTAGGTGAGGCTACGCAGAATCCTAAGGTTATTGATCATGCCATGGAACAGCTTGCTGCCATTGCTGGACAGAGGCCTTGTGTTAGAAGAGCCAAAAAGTCCATTGCTCAATTCAAGCTTAGAAAGGGAATGCCCATTGGGGTTATGGTTACCCTGAGAAAGGACAGAATGTGGGAGTTCTTGGACAGGCTCATATCATTGGCTTTGCCCCGTGTGAGGGATTTTAGAGGCGTTTCGGACAAGTCATTTGACGGCAGGGGCAACTACACCTTGGGGATTCCGGAGCAGATTATCTTTCACGAGATAAACTACGATACCATAGATAAGGTGAGGGGTCTTTCGGTGACCATTGTCACCACTGCCGATACCGATGAAGAGGCCAAGGCCCTTTTGGAAAAGCTTGGAATGCCATTCAGAAGGAGGAGGTAAGAGGTGGCGAGAAAGGCTCAAATGGAGAAGATGAAGAAGCCCCCTAAGTTCAAGGTGAGATACAGGAATCGTTGTCCCATATGCGGTAGGGCAAGAGGGTATCTGAGGAAGTTTAACCTATGTAGGATATGTTTCAGGAAACTGGCCCTTGAGGGCAAGATCCCGGGCGTTAGAAAGGCCAGTTGGTGAGGTGGGGCCATGGGTATGACGGATCCAATTGCTGATATGCTCACCAGAATCAGAAACGCCCTTATGGTGAGGAAGGAGCAGGTGGAGATTCCCGGCTCACGCCTTAAAAAAGAGATAGCGCGCATACTGAAAGAAGAAGGTTTTATAGAGGATTATACAGTTGAAGAGAACCCTGTTCAGGACAAGATCATCATTAAGCTTAAGTACTACAAGGGAGAGAGTGTCATAAGAGGGCTTCGTAGGGTCAGCAAGCCCGGAAGGCGCATATATGTTAGCAAAAATGAGCTTCCCAATGTTTTGGGAGGTCTGGGTATAGCTATAATCAGCACTTCAAAGGGAGTTATGACCAATAAAGAGGCCAAGAAGCTGGGTTTGGGCGGCGAATACATCTGTGATGTGTGGTAGGAGGTTTTCCTATGTCAAGGATAGGGAAGTTGCCTGTTGAGGTCCCTCAGGGAGTTGAAGTAAGCATAGATGGACACAGGGTAAAGGTAAAGGGTCCATTGGGTGTACTTGAGAGGGAGTTTCATCCCCGTATAAAGTTTGAGAGGGAAGGCAGTTTTATTAGAGTGTTGAGGCAGTCTGATAGCAAGCTGGATAAGTCTCTGCACGGACTGAGCAGAACCCTTTTGAACAACATGATTATCGGGGTAACCAAAGGCTATCAGAAGATCTTGGACATTGTTGGTGTTGGTTACAGGGCTGAGGTTAAAGGAAAGAAGCTTGTTATGCAGCTTGGATACAGTCACCCTGTGGAGTACGAGATACCCGAGGGAATCACCATAGAGTGTCCCATTCCTACCAGAATAGTGGTCAAGGGCATTGATAAAGAGAAGGTGGGACAGGTGGCAGCAGAGATCAGGGCTAAGAGGCCGCCTGAGCCTTACAAGGGCAAGGGTATTCGTTACGAAAACGAACAGGTACGCAGAAAAGCCGGTAAAGCTGGTAAGGTTGGTAAGAAGTAATCCATCGGGAGGAAGCGCGAGATGGCTCGTATGACCAAGGTGGAAAAGAGGAAAAGAAGGCATTTAAGGGTTAGGAAGAAGGTATTCGGCACTCCTGAAAGGCCCAGGCTTGTGGTTTTCAGGAGTCTTAAGCACATATACGCCCAGATCATAGACGACACTGTAGGGCATACATTGGTTGCTGCTTCCAGCTTGGACAAGGAGTTTCCCCAAGACAAGAAGGGTAGCAACAAAGAAGGGGCGAGGATTGTGGGCTTGATGATAGGTAAGAGAGCTCTTGAGAAGGGTATAAAAAAAGTGGTCTTTGACAGGGCTGGGTATAAGTATCACGGAAGGGTGAAGGAACTGGCTGAAGGGGCCAGAGAGGCCGGTTTAGAGTTTTAAGGAGGGAAAGGGTAATGGATCTGAGGGTTAGGAAACTGGAGAAGGTTTCTCCCGAGGGGTTGGATCTTCAGGACAGGGTGGTGTTCATCAACAGGGTTGCCAAGGTGGTGAAGGGTGGAAGGATCTTCAAGTTCTCCGCCCTTGTGGTTGTCGGAGATGGTAACGGGGTTGTTGGATACGGTATGGGCAAGGCCAGAGAAGTGCCCGATGCCATAAGAAAAGCTATAGAGCAGGCCAAGAAGAACTTGGTTAGGGTACCTTTGGCAAAGGGTGGGACCATTCCCCACGAGGTTCAGGCCAAGTTCTGTGCTTCCAGGATCCTTCTAAAACCCGCTGCACCAGGTACCGGAGTTATTGCCAGTGGGCCTGTGCGTGCGGTCATGGACTGTGTAGGAATTAAAAACGTGCTTGCAAAGAGCCTTGGTTCTAACAACCCCATTAATGTGGTTAAGGCTACCATAAAGGCCCTTAGTATGTTGAGGACCATTGAAGAGGTTGCTGAGTATAGGGGTAAGAGCATAAAGGAGCTCATAAGCTGAGAACCGGAGGGCATTGATGGCAAAAAGGATAGAGATAAAGCTGGTTAGAGGTTTGGCAGGGCGTTCAAAGAGGGAGAAGGCCACCGTTAGGTCCTTGGGTCTGAGGAAGCCAGGGCAGACGGTGGTGAGAGAGGCAGATCCCTGTACTTTGGGTATGGTGAAGGCAGTGTCCCATTTAGTATCCGTGAAGGAAGTGGAGGAGGTTTGATATGAGACTTCACGAGCTGGCTCCCAAGTACGGTGCTACTCACAGAAAGAAGAGGGTTGGAAGAGGTCCTGGTTCCGGTCATGGAAAGACCTCTTGTAGAGGGCACAAAGGACAGAAGGCGAGGTCTGGAGGAGGGGTCCCTCCTTGGTTTGAGGGTGGCCAGACTCCTCTTTATAGAAGGATACCTAAGAGGGGATTCAAGAATCCGAGGGCCAAAGAATACACGGAAGTTAATGTTGATGTTCTTGATAGATACTTTGAGGCGGGGGAAGAGGTTACACCGGAGCTTTTGCTTGAAAGAGGCGTTATAAAGAGGGTTTGCAAGGACGGTGTCAAGATTTTGGGAAGGGGGGAGTTGACGAAGTCCTTGACCGTCAAGGCCCAGGCCTTTACCACCTCTGCCAAGGAGAAGATAGAAAGGGCAGGGGGTAAGGTGGAGGTTATTAAATGAGGCCTGAGGCAGAAAATATTTTCAAGATTCCCGAACTTCGCTCAAGAATCTTATTTACTTTTTTTATGCTCGCGGTTTTCCGTCTTGGAGCCCATATCCCTATACCTGGGATAAACGCCGAGGCCTTGGCGGAGTTCTTTAATAGGGCGTCTGGCACCCTCTTTGGTTTTTTTGACCTTTTTTCCGGTGGGGCTTTCAGAAGGCTTACCGTTTTTGCTCTTGGTATAATGCCCTATATATCGGCAGCCATTATTTTAGAGCTTTTGACTGCGGTGATTCCTAAGCTGGAACAGCTTAAGAAAGAAGGGGAAAGGGGAAGGGCACAGATAATGGCTTACACCCGTTATGGGACTATCGTGATCTCCGCTATTCAGGCTTTGGGTATAGCCATCGGAATACAGAGTATGAGAAGCCCTTCCGGCATGAGCATAGTTATAAATCCTGGTTTTTCTTTTGTGTTTGTGGCTGTCATCACAATGGTGGCAGGAACCGTGTTTCTTATGTGGATCGGTGAACAGATAAACGAGAGGGGCATAGGAAATGGTATATCTCTCATAATTTTCGCCGGTATTATTGCAAGACTTCCTGGTGCGATAAAGAACACCTTTGCTCTCTTAAAGACGGGAGAGCTTTCTCCAGTGACCCTTATTGTGGTGTGCATTTTGGGCTTCGGTGTTATAGCCTTCATCTGTTGGATGGAGCTTGGACAGAGGAGGATTCCCATAAACTATCCCAAGAGGATGATCAGGGGTAAACTTTACGGGGGACAAAGCAGCTATCTTCCGATAAAAGTAAACATATCGGGAGTTATACCCCCTATCTTTGCTTCGTCTATACTTATGTTCCCGTTGACTATAGCAAGGTTTGTGGATCATCCTATGGCTAAGAAGTTTGCGCAGATCTTTTCCTTTGGTTCTTGGTTGTACCTTACTGTTTACGCCGTACTTATAATCTTCTTCGCCTATTTCTATACCGCCATAATTTTCAATCCCAAAGAGGTTGCTGAGAATCTGAGGAAATACGGAGGTTTTATTCCTGGAATAAGGCCTGGACAGAAAACGGCAGAGTATATTGAAAGAGTGGTAAATAGACTGACCTTTGTGGGAGCTCTTTACCTTGCCGCTGTGTGTATTCTTCCTTCGCTGCTTATTAAGTACATGCATGTGCCTTTTTATTTTGGTGGGACGGCTCTGTTGATCGTGGTGGGGGTTGCCCTTGATACCATGCAGCAGATAGAGTCCCATCTTATAATGAGGCATTACGAAGGGCTCATGAGGAAGAGTCCTATATTGGGAGGTTAGCCATGAACATTATAATGCTTGGCCCTCCTGGTGCGGGCAAGGGAACCCAAGCAAAGATGTTGGTTGAGGAGTTTGGTATCCCGCAGATATCTACTGGAGATATGTTAAGGGCTGCAGTTGCCGAGGGAACAGAACTCGGTAAAAAAGCTAAAGAGTATATGGATAGAGGCCAGTTGGTGCCCGATGAGGTTGTCATAGGGATAGTTAGGGAAAGACTATCAAAGCCTGATTGCCATAAGGGTTTCATTCTGGATGGTTTTCCCAGAACGGTGCCTCAGGCCGAAGCTCTTGATAAGATCCTTCAGGAGATGGGAAAAAGAATAGACTGTGTGATAAATATCGTTGTACCTGACGAGGAGATTCTGAAGAGACTCACCGGTAGGAGAACATGCAGAAAATGTGGAGCCATGTATCATGTAGAGTTCAATCCTCCCAAGAAGGAAGGTGTATGTGATAAATGTGGTGGTGAGCTGTACCAGAGGGACGATGATAAGGAAGAGACTATAAGGAAGCGTCTTGAGGTTTATAAGGCACAGACGGAACCTTTGGTAGATTATTATAAGAAAAAAGGTGTTTTGGTTGATATAGACGGGACAAAGAGCATACAGGAAATCTATCAAGATATCCTGAAGGTTCTTAGGAGCTGATGATAATTATAAAGAGCGACGAGGAGATAGAGGGTATAAGAAAGAGTGGATACATACTTGCGAGGGTTTTAAGGGATCTGAGAGAATTTATCAGGGAAGGGGTTACCACTTGGGCTATAAATAAGAAAGCGGAGGAGATGATAAGAAAACTGGGGGGCAAGCCAGCTTTTAAGGGATATAAGCCTGGTTTTTCTTCAAAAAAGTATCCCTTTTCTACTTGCATATCCATTAACGATGAGATAGTTCATGGTCTCCCCTCCAAAAAGAGGGTGTTGAAGGAGGGGGACATAGTGAGCGTTGATATGGGAGTGAATTATAAGGGCTATTTTAGTGATGCTGCCTGCACCTTTACTGTGGGGCAGGTTTCGGAAGATGTGAAGAAGCTGGTTGATGTTACAAGAAGGGCCCTCTATTTGGGAGTATCCAAGGCGGTTGTGGGAAATAGAATAGGGGACATAAGTTACGCTATAGGATCCTATGTGAGGAGCTTTGGCTTTTCTCCTGTTAAGGATTACTGCGGACATGGGGTGGGTATCAAAATACACGAAGACCCAGCGGTTCCCAACGATGGGGAGCCTAACACTGGGGAGCTGATAAGAAGGGGGATGACCTTGGCCATAGAGCCAATGGTTTCCATGGGTTCTGGGGATGCTGTTACCAAAGAGGATGGTTGGACGGCGGTTACCAAGGATGGGTCCTATGCAGCGCATTTTGAGCATACTATAGCTGTTTTGGATCATGGCCCTGAGATATTAACCCCTTGGGATGAGGATGCCTAAGAAGAAGGATACCATAGAGCTTGTTGGGACGGTTATAGAGCCTTTGCCCAACGCTATGTTCAGGGTTGAGCTTGAAAATGGCATGAAGATACTGGCTCATGTTTCCGGGAAGATGAGGATGAATTTTATCAGGATACTTCCCGGAGACAAGGTGAAAGTGGAGATATCCGCCTACGACCCTACGAGGGGTAGAATTATATACAGGCTTTAATAGGATAAGGAGGGCAGGCTATGAAAGTTAGAGCGTCTGTAAAGAAAAGGTGTGCCCATTGCAAGATTATTAGGAGAAAAGGTGTTGTCAGGGTCATTTGTAAAGACCCGAGACATAAGCAGAGACAGGGATAGGAGGGAGTAGGATATGGCTCGTATTGCTGGTGTAGATCTTCCAAAAAACAAGAGAATTGAAATAGCTCTTACTTATATTTTTGGCATTGGGCTTTCATCATCTAAGAAGATTCTTGCCAAGGCGGGTGTGGATCCTGACAAAAGGGTTAAGGATCTTACCCCTGAGGAGATCAGTAAAATAAGGGATATAATTGATAAAGAGTATAAGGTAGAGGGTGAACTCCGTAAAGAGATAGCTATGAACATAAAGCGTCTGATAGATATAGGCTGCTACAGAGGTATGCGGCATGTGATGGGGCTTCCCGTTAGGGGACAGAGGACAAGGACCAATGCCAGGACCAGAAAGGGTCCCAGAAAGACGGTTGCTGGCAGGGGTAAGAAGAGAGGAGCTAAAAAGTAATCCTGAAGGAGGATTTAGCCCATGGCACGCAAACGCAGGAGAGGAAAGAAGAAAGAGAAGAAGCTTGTTCCTTCTGGTATTGCCCATATTCAGGCTACATTTAACAATACCATCGTTACCATAACAGATCCTCAGGGCAATACGGTGTGTTGGGCAAGCGCCGGAAGTGTTGGATTTAAGGGAACCAGAAAGAGTACTCCGTATGCCGCTCAGCTTGCAGCTCAAGAGGCTGCTAAGAAGGCACAGGATATAGCGGGTATGAAGCACGTTGAGGTTCATGTTAAAGGGCCCGGTCCGGGCAGAGAGGCAGCCATAAGGGCCCTTGCGGCTGCAGGCTTGAATATAACTCTCATAAAGGATGTTACGCCGTTGCCCCATGACGGTTGTCGTCCACCGAGAAGAAGAAGGGTTTAAAGGAGGGATGAGCCTTGAGGTACACGGGACCTGTATGCAGGTTTTGTAGAAGAGAGGGTGTTAAGCTTTATCTTAAAGGGAGTAAATGCCTTTCCGATAAGTGTCCTCTTGAGAGAAGGAATTATCCTCCGGGACAGCACGGGCGCAGGAGAGCCAAGCTTTCCGAGTATGGAATTCGTCTGCGTGAGAAGCAGAAACTGAAAAGGATCTATGGAGTGCAGGAGGATCAGTTCAGGCGTTACTTTGAAATGGCAACAAGGCAGAAAGGCCTTACTGGTGAGAATCTTATAAGGATCCTTGAAAGAAGATTGGATAACGTGGTTTACAGAATGGGCTTTGCCTCTTCAAGGAGAGATGCGAGGCAGCTTGTTAATCACGGTCACGTATTGGTGAACGGCAGGAAGGTGGACATTCCCAGCTATTTGGTGAAGCCGGGGGATGTGATTGAGATTTCCGAGAAGATGAAGAATTCTGAAAGGGTTCAGGCTGCCATTGAGCTTGCTGAGTTCAGGGGCGTTCCCCACTGGCTTGAGGTGGATTTTGAGAACAGAAAAGGTGTATTCAAAGCCATACCCGAGCGTGCTGATGTTCAGATACCTGTTAACGAGGTGCTGATCGTAGAGCTATACTCCAAGTAAGGGAGGCTGTGAATGTTTGACACTTGGAATTATATCATACGTCCTACAAAACTGTTGGTGGATCAGGATACCCTGTCAGATAGTTACTGTAAGATAGTGGTTGAGCCTTTAGACAGGGGGTACGGTATAACCCTTGGGAACGCCTTGAGGAGGGTGTTGCTTTCTTCCATACCGGGGTATGCAGTCACCGCTGTTAGGATAGAAGGAGTATACCACGAGTTTACATCCATCCCTGGGGTGAGGGAGGACGTTACCGATATTATCCTTAACGTAAAACAGCTTGACATAAAAGGAGATGTGGAAGAACCGGTTGTTTTGAGGATAGAGGAGAAGGGACCTAAGAAGGTTTACGCTAAAGACATAAAGTGTCCCACCGGCGTTGAGATACTCAATCCAGATTTGCATATAGCTACCTTGGATAGCGAAGAGACCGAGTTGAACATGGAGCTTGTGGTGGAAGAGGGTAAAGGCTACCTGCCCTCTGAGGAGAGAAACCTTCAGGATTATCCTGTTGGAACCATATTGGTGGATGCTGTCTTTTCCCCTGTGAGGAAGGTTAACTTTCAGGTGGAGCAGGCAAGACTGGGTAGAGCCACCAATTACGATAAGCTCATACTGGAGATATGGACCAACGGTGCTGTTGCGGCGCTGGATGCTTTCAAGATGGCTCTTCAGGTACTTAAGGATCACATAGAGCTGCTCTTCTCAATACAGGTGGGTGAGGAAGTGATTGTTGAGGAAAAGGAAGAAGCTGTTGCTGACGAATTAGAAGAGAAGCTCAAGATGGGCATAGAGGAGCTGAACCTTTCTGTGAGAGCTTATAACTGTTTGAAGAAAAAGGGGATAAATACCGTTGGGGAGCTTGTGAGGCTCAAGAGAGAGGATCTCATGAGCCTCAAAAACTTTGGGAAAAAGTCTTTGGAAGAGGTGGAGAAGGTTCTCTCCTCTTTGGGATTGAGCCTTGGTATGGAACTTGATCAGGAGGGCGGAGAATGAGGCACAGGGTAAAAAAGGTTAAACTGAGCAGAACCGCCGAGCATAGGAACATGCTTATAAGAAATCTTGTTACGGCTCTTTTAAAGCATGAGCGTATAAAGACCACCGAAGCCAAGGCTAAAGCCATGAGGCCTTGGGTGGATAAGATCATCAACTTGGCTAAAAAAGGGGATCTTGCCAGCAAGCGCAGGATCTTTGGGTATCTTACCGAGAAGGATGTAGCCTACAAGATCATTAGAGAGGCGCCTGAGAGGTACAAGGATAGAAACAGTGGGTTTGTTCGTATCTATAGGATAGGGCCAAGAAGGGGAGACAACGCAGAAATGGCTCTTGTTGAGCTTGTGGATGCCAAAGTGGAAGAGGATACTCAGGAGTCCTAAGGGGCTAAGTGGGAGTTGTCACCGTTGTAGGAGGGGGGCTGGCTGGGGTTGAGGCAGCCTTTGCTTGTGTCAAGTTGGGGGTGAAGGTAAAGCTGTATGAAATGAGGCCTGTTTCCACAACCCCAGCCCACAGAACAGCCCTTTTTGGAGAACTGGTCTGTAGCAACTCTTTAAAGTCCGATTCTCCCGATACCGCTTCTGGACTTCTCAAGGCGGAGATGAGGATCTTGGGATCAGTTTTGTTGAGGGTGGCGGAGGTAACCCGTGTGCCTG
>WGAU01000162.1 GCA_015494645.1 Aquificota bacterium | reverse complement strand
TTGTAAACCTCTGGAGTAACATCCCTATGGCACTGGCTACATGCAATGAGCTTCTCCTGTCCGGTTAGCTCAGGATGTCCGGCTCTGGACACCACCTCCTTTTTCGGTTGAGCCTTCACAGAAGCTTTAGATGCTCCTTGATACTTGCAGGATGCAACAAAAATCACAAGCGAAAATGCCAAAAGAACCAACCACAACCTACCCACAACACACCCCCTGATATTTTTGAGAGGTCAACTATCAGGTTAGCACGAAACCTCAAAAATACAACAAGCAACTGATGTTAATTTTCTGTTACAAACTTGAAGAAACAGGCTGCTATAGTTAGACTTCCCGGTAGAACAAACGCAAACGCTTTCAGGGAGGAACAACATGTTTAGTATAGGCATGTCAGAACTTATTTTGATATTCTTCATTATTATGCTTCTTTTTGGAGCCAAAAAACTTCCGGAACTTGCCAGAGGCATGGGACAGGCTCTCCGTGAATTTAGAAAGGCAGCCAAAGAGATTGAAGAACCTATAAAAGAACCGCTTAAAGAGGACTGATGTACATAAGGCTTTCCATCACAGATAGATGTAATCTCCGGTGCTTTTACTGCCGTCCGAAAAAGGAACTTAAGCCGAAAAGAGAACTTTTCAGTTATGAGGGGATCTGCAAGATACTCGCCCATTTAAAAGAACTTATTGTCATAGACAAACTGAGGATTACTGGTGGCGAACCCTTTGTCAGAAAGGACCTGATTAGGTTTCTGGAACAACTTAACATTAATGGCTTCAAAAAAATTTACATAAGTACCAATGGAACACTGATCAAAGGCAAAGGGAAATTGTTAAAACAACTGAACGTAGCCGGTGTAAATGTAAGCCTTGATACCTTGAACAGATCCACTTTTTCCCTCATAACGGGGAAGGATAAGCTTTTAGATGTGCTTTCAGGAATAGACGAAGCCCTTGAAGCAGGTCTTCAGGTAAAGCTCAACACCGTACTGCTGAAAGGCATAAATCAGCAAGAGATAGATCAGCTTATAGACTTTGCAGCAGAAAGAGGCGTAAACATCAGATTCATTGAGCTAATGCCCTTCGCTGGCACAAAAGAGGTATTTGATAACTTTTTCTTGCCCTACACGCAGGTCCTTCAGGATCTGAAAAGGGTCTACACCTTAAAAGCTCTTAGCAAAAACGGAGTTACCAAGGAGTTTTTTATTGAAGAGAAAAGGGCAAATATAGGGTTCATAACCTCTGTCAGCAAACCCTTCTGTAAAGGCTGCAACAGGATAAGGATCACCTGTGACGGGAAGATCAGGGCCTGTCTCCACAGAGATTGGGAAAGAAAAATTCCAGACGATATAAGAATGTTACAAAAAGTAGTTGAAGATCTGATTTCCTTCAAAAGGACCATACTATCTCCTCATTGGAAATCCAGCGAGAGCATGGTAGAAATAGGTGGATAAAATCCACAAGGAGGTTCACATCATGAGGGTAGTTTTATGTATTTTTACCGTTGTTTTATTTGCACTTTCAAGCACAAGTTATGCCAGACCTTCGTCCTGCGAGGACTGCCACAAGAAAGTTACTCCCGGCATTGTGAAGGACTTTAACAGAGGCAAAATGTCCAGAAGACTCACATGTAAAAGCTGCCACGGAAGCGCCCACAAAAGCGCCAAGGACGCCCACAAGGCAAAGCTCCCCACCATCAAGACCTGCCAGAGGTGCCATAAAAAGCAGGTCAAACAGTACATGTCTGGGAAGCACTACCTTGGTCTACTTCCCGTGGTTGCCTTTCCCAACTTCGCCCACAAGCAACCCAAAGCCTTCATAGCCGGTCAAAAGGGCTGCAACGGGTGTCATAACTTGGGCATTTACGATGAAAAGGTGAGACACGCCGTTGAGTACAGGAAGTACTACAAATACGGTATGGACTGTCAGAACTGCCACACACGCCACGCCTTTTCCGTTAAAGAAGCAAGGGAACCTGAAGCATGTAATAGCTGCCACACAGGATTTGATCACGCTCAGTGGGAGATGTGGTTCCACTCCAAGCACGGAGCCGCATACGTAACAGACAGAAAAGCCCATAGGGGACCCACCTGCCAAGACTGCCACATGCCCAACGGCGATCATAGGGTAATGACAGCATGGGGATTCTTAGCGCTGAGACTTCCCGAAAAGGACAAGGAATGGCTGGGGTACAGGCTAACTATTTTGAAAGCACTGGGAGTGCTTGATGCAAACGGCAAGCCCACAAAGAGGTTGGAGATAGTAAAGAAGGCCAACTTGGCAAGGCTGGACGAAGCCTCGTGGAAGAAAGAAAGGGAAAGGATGATAGCGGTATGCAAAAAATGCCATTCCGAAACCTTTGCAAGGGAAAATCTCAAAAATGCAGATCTTATGATCAAAGCAGCGGATAAAATTTTCGCCGAGGCCATTGAGATAGTAAAGGATCTCTACAAAGACGGCATAATTCCAAAAAAGACAAATCAAGCCACATGGCCATACCCTGACCTACTCAACTTCTACGAAGTGGACACCCCCATAGAGGAAATCCTTTACAACATGTTTATGGACTATCGCATGAAAACCTACCAAGCAGCTTTCCACATCATGCCCGATTACACCACATGGTATGGATACGCCAAGTTGAAAGAAGCCTTGGTGGAGATAAAGAAGGAAGCAGAAAGAATGAGGAGAGAACACACAGCTAAATAAAAGCTAAAGCCCGGAGGGACTTACCCCCTCCGGGGTCCATAACACACCAAAAGTGACCTTATCCTACTGTCTGAAAGGATGTAAGGTAAGATCTCCACTTTTTCAAAAAGAGTCTGCCATTTAGTATCAATTTTCAAAGAGGAAGAAGCATAGATTATCAACTTTCCATCCTGAGCGACGAAAGGTAAAAGAAAAGGGACCGCCTCTGTTGGCGGCATAAAGGCCTTGCTCAAAACCGTTTTAAACTTTCCGTAGAAATCCCTGAGCAGCTCAAGACGAGCTCTAACCGCCTGCACATTAAGAATGTCAAGCTCCCTCAAGGCGTTTCTTAAAAAGTTTATCTTCTTTCTGCTTGAATCCACCGCCACAAAGTTCATCCCAGGAGCTTCAATGGCCAGAGGGAGTGTAGGAAACCCACCTCCGCAACCTGCATCCAGCACATCGGACTCCAAAAGACCTAAAGCAAGGGGAGCCAAGGAATCCTCCACAAGCTCGCACCATATGGTCTCTGGATCTTTAAGTCCCGTTATATTTATCTTCCTGTTCCACTTAATAACAAGGGATACAAGCCTTTCTAAGCGATACTTCTGTCTAATAAATTCTACGGGCTTTGGGTATTCTTCGTGTCTCAACAAAAAACCTCTGCCCAAAATTGGGAAGGGGAAGGCCAAAATATCTGACAAAGGCAGGGATGTCCAAGCCCACTATCTCCATATCCGAAACATCTGGATCGGTGGTTATATACTCCTGAGCAAGTTTTCCCAGCGGTCTCGACAGAAGGTAGGCAAGGGCCACGGCAATAAGAGTATTCAAAAGATTAAAGTATCCTCCAAATATCAGCAAAAGAATAAAGACTGCAGAGAGTAACAGATTTGCTATGGTTACGGATGTGCCACACCTTTTATGTATGGCCAACTTCCTCTCACCGCTTCTCAGCCTCAGAAGTCCCTCCTGAGCGGCAGAAAGGACCTCATCTGGAGACAGAGAAAAGCCTCCTGAGTATATGTGAAATCCATTAACATCTGCCAGTCCCCCAATATCCTTCAGCTCGCCGTACCTCTCCTCAAGAACATTGATGGTTGCATGCTCTAAAGCGTGATTCTTACGAAGGACAGGATTTTTAAACATGTGCCACAACTGCTTGGGCACTACAACAAGATTGATGAGGGCAAGGATGAAAAACTCCAGCGATAGAAAGTAAAGGGCAATGAGAAATAGTACGGGAGCTAAAATAAGCATAAATATCCAGAAAAGGGGATTTAAAAGCACAAATACAAGGAAGAGTAATACAAGAACCGGTATAAGCTCAAGAAATATCTGCATTTCTGCTCAAGGTCCTGTAGGTGTGAACAATTCTCTGAAGGGCAGTGATGTTGGCAAAAACCGCCACCGCAACCACACCCCATGAAACCCTACCAAAAAGGGCAGTAAGAATAAGAACAACTACCCTTTCAGGTCTTTCCATAATTCCCACATCACACCTGTCAATCAGGCTTTCTGCCCTTGCTCTGGTATAGCTCACCATAATGGAACCAAGAACGGCCAAAAGAACCATCCAGAAAAGAAAAGCGTCTTGCCTGTTGAAAGCCCATCCTGCTATCCCAAAGAGAACAAACATATCAGAATACCTATCCAAGGTTGAATCCAGAAAAGCCCCGAAATCGCTTACTTTTCCCTGTGTCCTCGCCATGTTGCCGTCTAAGATATCGCAAACACCAGATAGGGATAAAAAGATTGCCGCCGCTCTTTGGGTTCCAAGGTAAAAGGAAACCCCAGAAGCCAAGCTCATCAAGACTCCTGCAAAGGTTATGTGATTGGGCGACACCCCATTCTGACTAAGAATATCAGAAATAGGTTTAAGAGCTTTCTCCGTGTAGCCTTTGAATCTCTTTAAGCCCACTATTTCTCTTGCTTTCCTATTTCCCGCAATATGTAATTGGGAAGGGCAAAAGCCCCTTTGTGCACTTCATAGTTGTAATACTTCAGATCGGAAACTGCAAGCTGATCTTCCCTTATCGGTCCTTGGGCAGGATCCCCGTTTTTTGAACCTATAACAAAGGTCCACAGTCCACCGTAGCTTGGGGTTCCGGCTATATAGGTTCTCACCGCGGGAAACACTTGCGCAACGGTTCTGTGCACCCTGCCCACAAGATCAAGCTGAAAGTAAGGAGAGCCAGACTGAGCTGCCATTATACCGTCTCTCTTCAAAGCCCTGAAGCACTTTTCAAAGAACGGTTTCTCAAACAGACCCACCGCAGGACCAACAGGATCAGTGGAGTCCACCAGTATAATATCAAAGCTCTTGGGAGGACAGCTCTCAAGATATCTTACTCCATCCTCAGCCAGCACCTGAACCTTGGGATTGTCCAGCTCGCAAGAGACGCTCGGGAAAAACTCCCTGCTAACCTTTATAACATCCTCATCTATGTCAACCAAAACTACTTCTTCCACACAGGAATGGCGCACTATCTCCCTCACTGCCCCTCCATCTCCCCCTCCAATGACAAGCACCCTTTTGGGATTGGGGTGGGAAAAAAGGGGGACGTGAGTTAGCATTTCATGATACACAAACTCATCCGCCTCAGTAAACATCACGCAACCGTCTATAACCAGAAGCCTTCCGTGCCCCGCCGTCTCCAAAACATCTATACGCTGGTACCTGCTTTTACCTGAATAAAGGGACCTTTCTATTTTAAAGGTGATGCCCCAACCTTGGGGATATCTTTCGGTGAACCAAAGATCCATCTCTCTCCCCTCAATCCCACAGAACTACCGCAGCCACCACCGCTCCAACCTTCTCAACCCTGTGCTCAATGGCGATGCTCTTTATACGTTTAACTTTGTACCCCCTCATCTTCATCCCTTCCTCCGCCATTCTTACAACAATCTTTTCAGCTTCATCTTTGGGTAAAGACCCTGAGTACTCCATTATAAGCCCCGGCAGTGAAGGATCCTCAGGTATAGCAGCAGCTACCGCAGCAGATATAAGCTCACCGGGAGTTTCCGAAAACTTACTTGCATAGGCCACTGGAACAAGGGCACCCGGAGGAAGGGGCACGGGATCTATCTCCTGGGCACCGGGAGGTATTATGCTGGACATACGGACCAAATTAGTGTTGCCTATACCGGCGTCCAGCAAAGCCCCGTCAAAGGCATTCAAGGGCATGTAACCTTCGGATCTGCCACAGGCAAAGAAGAACTTGGTAGGGGTGTTGAATACCATCCTACAACCTCCCAGCCCTTTGAGACTCAACTACGGCTTGTGTTGCAAGACAGGGACTTCGTGGAGCTGCCCCCTGCTTATCTCCATGGTAAACATATTCTCCGCTCCCAACTTTTCTTTCAACCTTTCAAAAGCAATCCACGGATCCACCGTCTCTCCACAGGTAAAAAGATCCACAGCAGCGTATCCGTACTCAGGCCAAGTGTGAATGGCCAGATGGGACTCGGCTATCACTACAACACCGCTTACCCCGTGGGGATTGAAGAGGTGAAACACACTCTTTATAACGGTGGCGCCAGCCTCTTCGGCAGCCCTGACCATGGTCTCCTCAATGCCCCTCACATCGTTGAGAGCGTCGGGATCGCACCCGTAAAACTCCACAAGCAGGTGGCGCCCCAGTCTTTTCATCGTCCCCCTCCTTTCCCTTAAATTTTCAGTAAGCAACAATCAAAACCTCCGCCTCTTTTTTCGCATCATTCTTTATTTTGTAGGTGGTCTCGGGAAAGATGTAAAAGCAGTCCCCCTTTCTCAAAACGTAAATACTTTTGTTTAGCATAAGCTTGACCGTTCCCTTGAGAACATAACCAAAGGCCTCCTCCACATCCCAGCTCTCATCCTCTATCTCACTTCCCGGGTCCATAAATACAATCATGGGATCAAGCTCCCTGTAGTGGAGGTTTGGAATGGGTGACTCTATCTTCACCCCCGGTATGTTGGTCTCAAGGGCACGCCTCTCATCCTTGCGGAATACGTTCTTTTCCTTAACCTCCATATCTTTGAAGAATGTGGCTATGTCTTCCCCCAACACATCAAGTATGGCTTTCAGAGCAGCAACAGACGGAGAGGTCTTATCCCTCTCTATCTGGGATAAGAAGCCCTTGGTAAGTCCAGCCCTCTCGGCAAGCTCCTCCAAAGACAGCCCCTTGCTTCTTCTAAGCCTTCTAAGCTTTTTGCCTACCTCCATGCTTCCTTCCTTAAACGAGCTGTTTTGTTAGTAAACATATTGTTTAGTGGCACAAAACGCAAGCTTAAATAGATAAAATCCCCCGAAAATGTCAAGGGGTCATATTGGAAAATTTTATCCGGAGAGGATAGAAAGGGCGTACAGCTCAAAAGCAGGCTTCAAAAGTTCATTATAGGAAGAAAACTTCACCCTCTGCTCAAGCTTTATGGACTCCTCATAGGCCCTTTTCAATCTTTGAAGCCCCCATCGCTCAAGGACAGATCTAAACCTATCCTCCACAAAAGAAGGGAACTTTTTAACCCCTTCCTCCCACAGAAGGATATTTCTCAGAGTTACCTGAAGAACAGCCACCATATACTGGGGCTGCACTCCCGTATTGAACAGGTAATCTAAAGCTTCCAAAGTTTTCCAATCTCCCGAAAGCAAAAGATTAACAAAATCGTAAACGGTGTATCCCCTAACTGAAGAGACCGCATCCTCACCACCGCCCACCGCCAGCTTCTCCAACTCCCTCTCCAGAGCCTCAATGCTACCACCTGAAGCGGCAATAAGAATGTCAAAAAGAGCCTCATCCTCCATCCCAAGCTTAGACAACTTCTTGGCAAGCCACTTTTTAAGCTCTTGTGGCTTCGCTCTGCGACAGTTTACCCCCACCACATCACAATCTGAAAGGAAACTAAGGAAAGGATCCTTCTTCGGCTCCACATCCTCCTCAACCTCATGCACAAGCACAAGGCAGGTAGTGGAGGGAACTCCTTTGTTGAGCAGGGATTTAAATACCTCCTTCTCCTTGGGAGAAAGCCCTTTGAAAAAGGCTCCAGCTTCCCTTACGATCACCATATTCTCCTGAGAAAAAAGAGTGGCAGAACTCACCGCATCGGCCAGTCTCTCAAGGGAAACGCCCTCGGAATCAAAGAACTCCACCACACTCTCCGGAGGCACCTTCCACGAATCCTTTACAATATTCAAGGTCCTTCTCACAAAGGCGCTTTCCGCTCCAAACACAACAAGCCTGTTGTACTTCTGTTTCTTATACGCTTTGGCAAACTCTCTTGGGGTCAGAATCTTCATGTCAAAGCAAAAGAACCGCTATCTGTTGGGCTATCTCCTGAGCAATGTTCTCAACCGCTTCTCTCTCTGCAGCCTTTGTAGCCTCTATCTCGTCGTAAACCCTGTAATCCTCGTACTCAGAGAGCTCTTTAAACTCTCCAACCCTCCTACCGTCTCTATCATAAACATAAACGGAAACGATGATGTTCAACCTGTAGGTTGAAACATCTCCCGAGGAATCCAAAGACACCACTTCTCTGTTATAACCCGTAACCTCTCCCTCAATCACATAATCTGCAAGCTTTTTTTCCACCACAATTATTTTGGAAGTCCTCTGAAGGGACTGAACGAGACGGTTGGTAATGTAGTACTCCACATTAGGCTCATCGGTTCTGTTCTTAAAGGGAGCAACATAAACCCTGCTACCTGCAAGATGTAATCTTTTAGTCTCTTCGGGAACAGTACCCACAAGCCTGTAACCACAGGACAAGCAGAAAAATACTAAGAACAAAGGCAAAACCCTTACCATCAGGAAACCTCGGAAATAAAAAACTGGAGCGGGCGACGGGATTCGAACCCGCGACTTCCAGCTTGGGAAGCTGGCATTCTACCCCTGAATTACGCCCGCCCCCTTAAAAATTATATTAGCAATCCACCTCAAAAAATCAAGCTCATCAAGAGGCAACCTTGGCGTACTTGGCCAAAAGAGCAGTAATAGGTTCAGGCATGCCTAAATAGTAGCCTTGGAAACGATCCACCCCGAGTTTTTTCAGCTCGTCCATTATCATTTTGTTCTCCACAAACTCCGCCACAGTAGCTACATTTAGTTCCTTGGCCATGGTAACAATAATCCTTATCATTCTATAAACCTTTTCTTTGTCTATGTTCTTAACTAAGCTTCCATCAATCTTTATGGACTCCAAAACGCCACTGTCCGCCAGATCCGCCACGGTTCTCAGAGAAGAAAAACCCACCCCAAAGTCATCTACAGAAAATTTAACACTACAGCATCCGCTGAGTTTCAAAACAACATCAAGGTTCTCCATTATCACCTGCTCCGTAAGCTCAACCACAGGTGTTACTCCAGCAGCCAGCAACTCATCACATGTGTAAAGCAACTTGTTTACCAAACCCTCCGATTTGAGGGACCTGGGACTTATGTTAATGGAAACCTTCCTACAAAAAGTAGCAAGATGATCTTTACAACCTCTAATTCTCTCCAGCATAAGTTCATCCAGCTTTTCCACCAAATCCAGCTCGTATATTATGTCAATAAAGACTCCAGCAGACACATAGCGACCATCAGTACTCAATCTGGCAAGGGCCTCAACGGATACAAGATCTGCGCTATTATTATCAACCCCAAAAATAGGCTGGAAAAAGGCCTCTACCTTCCCCTCGTTCAGCACTTGGCTCAACATCTGTATATTTCTGAACTTCCGATTGAGAAACTCCACTACCTCTATCCTTGCCTCCTTATCCACCACATAAACATCAAGGTTCCTTTTAAGGGCCTCCATCTTCAAATGATACAAGGCTTTCCTCATGTCCTCGGAAGTAATGCTTAGGAAGGGCTCCAGGGAAAATCCAACGAGGACAAATTCAGGTTTAAAGCCTTCAAGGCCAACCCTATCGGCTATCTCACCCGCACAACTTTCAAGCCTTTCCCTCAAAAAGTCCAAAAAATCGCCACTTCCCACACTCAACAGAAGAAAATCGCCACCTATACCCTTAGCAACAGTAAAATCCTTTTTATCCTCCATAAGGCCATGAAGAAACAACTCAACACCGTCTAAGATTTCCCTTATTTTATCCTTGCTGTAAACCGAATTGAGTCTTTTGAGGTTCTTAACTCCAACAAGGAGAAGAAGCTTTTCTTCGGAGCTGGAAGCAATATCTTCAACGAACCTGAAAAACACCCCCTCCGTATCCTCTCTAAAAACCACTAACAGCTTTTCTAAAGCAGAGGAAAAGGCGGTGTAGGAACCTTTAAGCTCTACCAAAGCGAGATAGGCCGCCACGTAATCTTCAACCGACATCAGATAGGCAAAGTTCTTGGCATACTCATGGTATGAATCATGATGCTTTTCCAAGGTTCTGCAGAGATACTCGTTCATGCATTTAGTCTTATAGGCCCACGACTCTTTTATACGGGCAAAATCGCAACCCCTTAGAGAAAAGGCAACTGCCTCATCATACCTTCTCGAAAGGATCAGGCCTCTAAAAGTCTCAAACCAATTGCTAACCATCTTGCACATGGCATCGTTGAGCAAAACAGAAACAACAGGCGCATCAAAGGTCTCAAGCTCGTAAAGAACATAGTTTTTAGCCACATAGTTTTTAACATACTCAAAACGCTCCCTTATGGCCTCGGCAAGGTCAAGGTTTTCGTATCTCAGATCGGCTACAATGCTGTTCTTAACCCTATCCATACAACTTAGGCATGTTACATACGGAAAGCCTCTTTTTATGTATTCTTTGGAAAGCTCGTCTATAGAAGTTTCCACAAGAGAATCGGTTGAAAAATCCTGTTCAAGAGCGGTGGTTATGAGACGCTTAGTTATGGCAACGAGATCCTCAACTTGAGAAGGATCCTTAAAATAGTTACCTACCACAGGATCATGGATAAAATAGCCTTTTAAGCTATCCATTGAATGGGCTATTTCCTCCTTGATTCTATTCACATCCATATCCTTCACCCTCTCCCCCAGATTCCACTTTTAAAACTGATTATAACAGAGGAGGAGGAGGAGAAGAAGAAGAATTTTTTTGGAAAGCGGGGAGGGAACGCCTCAGTAGGCATCCTCCCCATAAACGGTCTCTTCGGTAAGCTTACCAGAAAAGGTTTTGTAAACCCAGAATTTATAGCAAAGCATAATAGGCACAAACACAAAAGCCACCACAGTCATAACTTTTAAGGTAAGGAGACTTGATGAGCTGTTAAATACGGTAAGGCTGTTTTTCGGGGAAAGAGTAGAAGGCAAAAGATTGGGAAAAAGACCTGCCAATCCCCAAGAAGCAGCCCCAACTATAAATAAAGCAGAAGAGATCCATGCCCATAGGGCACTATCCCTCTTGACAAGAATAGGGATAAGAATCAAAGCCACCACAGCCACTATGGGAAACACAAAAAGGAACGGATGCTTGAAGTAGTTGTTCCATAAAGATGTGCTTCTAAAAGACACAAGCAGGAAAAGCACAGCCAGAACCGCCTCAACAGGCCACAGCTTAAGGACCCAGCCCTTTGCCCTGTGGTAAAGGGCACCAGTACTCCTGTAAGCCACCCACAGGGCACCGTGAACGGCAAACATCACCACAAAGAAAACCCCTCCCAAAAGGCCGTAGGGATTCAGAAGGTACAACAACCCTCCCCTTATGATGCCCTTTTCATCAATGGGAAGCCCCCTGAAAATGTTGGCAAAGGCAACACCTAAAAGCAAAGTAGCCACAAGGCTTGAAGCAACAAACACGAGGTCCCATTTTGAGCGCCATCCAGCATCGTTCTGCTTTCCCCTGAACTCAATAGCCACACCTCTGAATATGAGACAGAACAACAGCAGGAGCAATGCCGAATACAACCCACTGAACATGATGGCGTATGCTTTTGGGAAAGCCGCAAAGGTAGCTCCACCTGCTGTTATAAGCCACACTTCGTTGGCATCCCAGAAAGGACCTATAGCATTGTAAACTATTCTTCTTTCCGTCTCATTGGACGCAAGCTTGGGAAGAAGTACTCCCGCTCCCAAGTCAAATCCATCAAGAACGAAGTAACCAATCCACAAAACTCCCCACAACACAAACCATATAACCTGAAACACATTCTGTTCCATAACTCACCTCCTCAGCCTTTAGGCCCTGTCTGGGCCTTTTTTGGCGTACTTTGTCAGCAACCAGAAATCTATAATACCCAAGGCAGTGTAAACCACTATAAAGGCCACAAGGGATATAAGCACCTGAGAAGGTGCCAACGGAGAAACAGCGTCCTTAGTTTTCATGAGGCCGTAAACTATCCACGGCTGTCTTCCCACTTCGGCAACAATCCACCCCATCTCACAAGCTATGTAAGGTAATGGAATAGAAAGAAGCAGAATCCTCAAAAGCCAAGGACTCTTTTCCGGCTCGTTTCTCTTGAGCCATGCCAATGTCGACAATAGGACAAAGAGAAATCCAAGCCCCACCATTAATCTGAAAGAGAGAAAGGTCAAAAGCACAGGAGGCCTATCCTCTTTGGGAAACTCCTTCAAACCCTTCACTGTAGCAGAGAAATCGTGGTAGGCAAGAAAGCTGAGAAAGCCCGGAATCTTGCCAATTTCAACAAGGTTCCTTTCGTTTTTCTCATCGGGTATTATAAAAAGGTACATGGGAGCGCCTTTCTTAGTCTCCCACAGAGACTCCATGGCAGCAAGCTTTGTAGGCTGAACCTTGGCCACCTCAGAGCCGTGCAAATGGCCGTTGAACACCTCAAAAAGAGAAAAGACAAGGGCAAATACCGCTGCCACCCTGAAAGACTTTTTAAAGAACTCCACTTCGTTTCCCTTAAGAAGATGATACGCAGACACTCCCAACACGAAGAAGCTTGAAAGTATAAACGCCCCTGTAACCGTATGTATAAACTCCATCCACCCGAAGGAGTTGGTAACTACAGCCCAGAAGCTCTCCAGCTCTGCTCTGCCGTTACGTATCACATACCCAACGGGATTCTGCATCCATCCATTGGCCAACAGTATCCACAAGGCAGACACATTGGAACCCAGAGCTACAAGCCAGATGGCAAGGCAGTGAAGCTTAGGAGAAAGCCTGTTCCATCCAAAATGCCATACCGCTATAAAGGTTGACTCCAAGAAGAAGGCAAGAGTAGCCTCAATAGCAAGAAGAGAACCAAAGACATCCCCCACATACTCCGAATAGTAGCGCCAGTTGGTACCGAACTGAAACTCAAGGGTAATTCCCGTTACGACACCCAAAGCAAAATTGATGAGAAAAAGCTTACCCCAGAACTTAGCCGCTCTTTTGTAATCCTCATCCCCCGTTTTAAGGTAAAGGGTCTCAAAAACAGCAGTCAACACAGAAAGACCAAGAGTAAGAGGAACAAATAAAAAATGAAACATGGCAGCCACGGCAAATTGAAGTCTTGAACCCAACAGTACATCCATGACCAACCTCCGGCAATAAAGTTTACTTTTTTTGTAAAAGAAATGCTCTTGGTAAGATTTTGTCAAGTGGCGAAAATGATAAAACGATGTTGCTTATTTTGTGAGATTTGATATGGTAGCAAAAACAACCAAAGCTGGAAAGGAACTTGTGGTTAACAGTCGGGTTGTGCTTGACTTCCGCTTAAACGGGGACCGCATTGGAGCAAAGACCGTACAAGCTTGAAGACTAATTACAGCATAAAGCGTGCGAGAAAACAGATGCTAAAATAACTAAAGGAGGGGAAAGGTGGAAAAGCTCTATGTTTTATGGACCAACCCAGCCTTTGAAACCCTTGATAAGATGTTGGCCATGTACACCATAAACTCTTTGAAATACGGCTGGTGGGATGAGGTAGAAGTCATCATCTGGGGCGAACCCACAAAGCTCACCGCAGAGGATGAGAAGTATCAGGAAGTCGTGAAGAGGTTAATACAGGGAGGAGTGAAGGTATCCGCGTGTAAGGCCTGTGCCCAGCTTCTGAACGCAGAGGAAAAGCTTAAGGAGCTTGGAGTTGAGGTGATATACTGGGGCGAAAAGCTCACCAAACTAATCAAAGAGGGTGCCAAAATCATAACAGTTTAGCCAAAAGA
>WGAU01000161.1 GCA_015494645.1 Aquificota bacterium | reverse complement strand
ATTATAGCAAACGCAGTTATATAAAACGCTCATCGTAGGAGGTCTCTTCTTTGGTGTTCTATTGAGGTTCTTGAGTTAATCTGCTCTTGACTTTGGCCCAAAAATGGATAACTTTGGCGGTGGATTTTTGTGAGGAAAGGGGGGATGTATTAGGTGGGAAGAGTTGTAAACGCGGCTGTTGTGGTTGATGGTGATATTGATGCGGCCCTGAAGAAGCTCAGGAAGAAGATTGAGAAAGAGGGGTTGGTTAAGGAGATCAAAAAGGCAATGTATTATGAAAAGCCAACCCAGAGGCGTCGCAAGAAGCTTCTCAAGGCCCGCAAAAAGCTGAGAAAGCTTCAGCAGAAAATGAAGCAGATGGAGATGTATTAAGGCCTTTTCTCTTCCTTTTACTGCGTTTCCAAGCGGGGGCTTTTGAAAGTCCCCGCTTTTTTAGCGTTTTTATAAAGGTGCCGGAGGTTGAGATGTCGTTTTCTTTAAAGGTATTTACGGGAAATGCCAATAAGAAGCTTGCTAAAGATGTATGTTCATATTTGGGAATTCCTTTAGGTGATGTGTTTGTGGGAAGGTTCAGCGATGGTGAGGTAAATGTTCAGTTTAAGGAGAGTGTTAGAGGTGATGATGTATTTATTATACAGCCAACTTGTCCTCCGGTGAATGAGAATCTTATGGAGCTTCTTGTTATGATTGATGCGTGTAAAAGGGCTTCTGCCGGGAGAATAACGGCTGTTATCCCATATTTCGGTTATGCCCGTCAGGATAGAAAGGTTCAGCCAAGAGTGCCCATAAGTGCTCGTCTTGTTGCTGACCTTATAACTGCTGCTGGGGCGTCCAGGGTCCTTACTGTGGATCTTCATGCGGGGCAGATACAGGGGTTCTTTAACATACCCGTGGATAATTTGGCAGCAATTCCTATTTTTTTGGACTATGTTCATAGGAACTTGGGAAGCGATGGTTTTGTGGTGGTGTCTCCGGACGCAGGAGGTGTAGAGAGAGCCCGTCTTTTTGCCAAGAAGATGGGGTGGCCTTTAGCTATTATTGATAAGAGAAGGGATCAGCCTAATGTGGCTGAGGTTATGCATGTTATAGGTGAGGTTGAGGGCAAGAAGGCTTTTATACTGGATGACATGATAGATACTGCCGGAACTTTGGTAAAGTCCGCTAAGGCTCTTCTTGAGGCTGGTGCTACGGAGGTATACGCAGCGGCTACTCATCCTGTGTTCTCCGGTCCTGCCTATGAGAGGATAGAAAGTTCAGAGATTAAGGAAGTGATGGTTACGGACACTATTCCGTTGAGAAGGGAGTTTACAAAGGTAAAGGTTTTATCTATAGCCAGCCTTTTAGGTGAGGCGATCAGGCGCATACATCATGAGGAGTCTGTTAGTTCTTTATTTAGATAAATGGAGGTGATGGTTATGGAGGCTTTTCAGGCTGTTTTGAGAGAGGGAAGGGGTAAAGGAGAAGCCAGAAAATTGAGAAGGCAGGGTTATATTCCGGCTATCATATACGGTGGAGAGCTTGGCAATAAGCCGTTGGCTGTGCTTGCCAAAACCATAATCAGACATCTTAAGGGTGAGGTCAGCGAGGCAAAGATTTGGAAGCTGAATATAGAAGGTATTGGTGAGAAGGATGTCATTATTAAGGATGTTCAGAAGCATCCCGTTACTGGTGCAGTTCTTCATGTGGACTTTTACGAGATTACTTACGGTCAGCTCATATCCCTTGCAGTTCCCATTAAGATAGTGGGTGAAGCGGTAGGAGTTAAGAAGGGTGGTACCCTTGAGATTCTTATGGATGAGGTGGAGATTGAGTGTCTGCCCAGAAACATGGTGGAAGAGCTTGAGGTGGATGTGAGCCATTTGGATTTGGGAGATACTCTGTTTGTCAGAGACATTAAGGTTCCTGAAGGCATAAAGATCACAGAGGATCCCGATCAACCGGTAGTTACCGTTGTGGCACCTGAGGAAGAGGAAACACCAGAAGAGGGTGAGGAAGAGGTGCTTACTGAAGAGTAGCTCGTGAAGCTTATTATCGGGCTCGGAAATCCTGGAGCGGAATACGAGAGGACAAGGCATAATTTTGGTTTTATAGTGGTTGATAGGTTATCTGTTGAGTGGAAAATCCCCCTCACCAAGGAGGGGGATTTTTTTATTTATGGCGAGGGTTTATTCTCTGAAAAGCCAGTAGTTCTTGTTAAGCCTCTTACTTACATGAATAGATCTGGAATAGCTTTAACTCATTGGTTTGATAGGGTAGAGGTCCATCCGGATAGTGTGCTTGTAATTCACGATGATTTAGATCTGCCTGAGGGCCATGTGAGAATGAAGAAGGGGGGAGGACATGGGGGACACAGAGGGTTGATGTCCATAATAGAGGTTACAGGGAAGAGCGATTTTTCACGGGTGAGGATAGGAACAGGAAGACCACCTGGAAGGGAGAGGGATAGGGAGGCCATAGTTGAGTGGCTTTTGAATCCTTTAAAAGATCAAGAATTGAAAAAATTGGAAAACGCTTTTTGTAAAGCACAGGCCTGTATTGAAGATTTCGTGCTCTATGGTATAGATAAGGCCATGGAAAAGTGTAACAGAAGAAAGGTTTCTAACCTATGCTAAGGGAGGTGTGGCTATGGAATACTGGGTGGTTTACGCTCCGCTTTTGGGGCTGATAGGTCTTGTAGTAGCCGGTTTGATTTTTCTGTATGTGAAGTCCCAGCCTGTGGGGACAGAGGTTATGAAAGAGATATCTGATATGATTCATGAAGGCGCCATGGCCTTCTTAAAGAGAGAGTATAAGATAGTGGCTCTATTCGTGATTGTAATAGCTATCCTTCTTGCCATATTTTTAGGGTTCTGGACAGGGGTGGCGTTTGTTTTTGGAGCTATGTGTTCTGCTCTGGCTGGATTCTTTGGTATGAAAGCAGCAACCAGGGGTAATGTGAGAACCGCCGCTGCTGCTAATCAGTACGGTCAGGACAGGGCTCTTGTTACCGCTTTCTTCAGCGGAGCGGTTATGGGTCTTTCTGTTGCAAGCTTGGGTCTTTTAGGATTGGGTATACTTTTCTTGCTCTTTGGTGAGGTCCAGCCTCAGGTACTCAATGGCTTTGCCATGGGAGCTTCTTTCTTTGCCCTGTTCGCCAGGGTGGGAGGAGGTATATATACCAAGAGCGCCGATGTGGGAGCCGATCTTGTGGGTAAGGTTGAGGCCGGTATCCCTGAGGATGACCCGAGGAATCCCGGTGTTATAGCCGACAACGTTGGAGACAATGTAGGTGATGTTGCCGGTATGGGAGCTGACCTTTTTGAGTCCTATGTAGAGTCGGTGGTTGCCTGTATAGCCATTGCTGTTTCCATGGGGCTGGCTCCCTCTGAGACCTTCAGGTGGATGGTTTATCCCATAATAATGATAATGGCTGGTCTTTGCGCATCCATAGTTGCCGTTCTGTGTATGGTGATATTCAAGAACATGAACCCTGCTGCTGCTCTTCGTTATTCCACTTTTGTAGCGGCTATTCTCTTTGTGGTACTGGCCTATCCTATTGCAAAAGGACTTAAATTGCCTACTGGCGTTTTCTGGTCCATATTCATCGGAACCGCTGTGGGTATAGCTATAGGTCTCATTACAGAGTACTACACCTCAGGAAAGCCCATTGTGACCATTGCAGAGTCGGCCCAGACAGGGGCTGCTACGGACATTATTCAGGGTTTTGCAGTGGGAATGGAGAGCGTTGGTTTACCATTGTTCCTTATAGCTTTAGGTGTGTTTTTTGCTTATAAGGCTGCTGGCCTTTACGGTATAGCCCTTACAGCTGTGGGTATGCTGGGGACCATAGGTGTTACCATGTCTGTTGATGCTTACGGACCCGTGGCAGATAACGCTGGTGGTATTGCAGAGATGGCGGAGCTTGGGCCTGAAACGAGAAAGATCACTGACAGTCTTGATGCCCTTGGAAACACCACCGCTGCTATAGGTAAGGGATTTGCCATTGGTTCTGCAGCCATGACGGCTTTGGCTCTTTTCTCCGCTTACTCCAGTACGGTGGGACTTAAAAGCATAGATGTTACCAAAGCGGATGTTGTTGCTGGTGTCTTCATCGGTGGTGCCATTCCCTTTGTACTTGGTGCCATGACCATGAGGGCTGTAGGAAGAGCAGCCTTTGCCATGGTTGAGGAGATAAGGCGCCAGTTCAGGGAGATTCCTGGGTTGCTTGAGGGTAAGGCCAAGCCTGATCCTGCAAGGTGTGTGGATATTGCGACGGTTAACGCCTTGAAGGAAATGATTGCTCCAGGTGTTGGTGCCGTTATAGCTCCTGTGCTGGTGGGCTTCATTTTAGGTCCCGAAGCTCTTGGTGGAATGCTTGCCGGTGCTACTCTTTCAGGTGTGCTTTTGGGAATTCTTATGGCAAATGCTGGTGGTGCGTGGGACAATGCCAAGAAGTATATTGAGGCAGGGCACTTTGGTGGTAAAGGTTCTGAGGCTCACAAAGCTGCTGTTGTGGGAGATACCGTGGGCGATCCCTTCAAGGATACTACAGGTCCTGCCATGAACATACTTATAAAGCTCATGTCCATAGTGTCTCTCACCATAGCTCCCCTTCTAAAGCACATGGTTAAGTAAGTGTTCTCCTGACTGTAAGGGCGTCCGAAAAGATTCCGGACGCCCCTTTATTTTTGCCTGCAAACTATATGCAAACCATGTTTGTTTTAGTGGTAATGAACTGTGTTTTTCCTACCCACAACTGAAATATCTTTATAAGACAACTTGATTTTGTCTTTTCCTCTTGCTAAACCTTAACAAAAGATATTAAGCGATACTTAATTGGAGGCCTGTGATGATCATAGATACGCATTCTCAACTGTGGACTAAAGAAGCTTTGGAAACCTTTCCCGATTTCATGTTGGAAAGTTACCAGAAAATGTTTGGGGAGCATCTCACCCCTACTATAGAGGACACCATAAAAGACATGGATGAGGCTGGTGTTGACAAGGCGGTTATTGTTGCGGTGGATGCCGAAACCACCTTTGGCTTTAAAACTCCCAATGAGCTTGTGGCAGAGGCTATTAAAAAATATCCCGACAGGCTCATAGGTTTTGCTGGAGTTGATCCGAGAAAAGGGAAGCTTGCCCTTGAAGAGCTTGAGTATGCGGTGAAAGAGTTGGGGATGAAGGGTCTTAAGTTTATTCCCCATCTTAACGAGCTTCGCACCAACGATCCTTTGTTTTATCCTATATATGAGCTTGCCCAAGATCTTGGGATTCCAGTGCTTTTCCACACTGGTAATCAATTTCACGCAGGAACAAGGCTTAAATACTGCCATCCTATAGATCTGGACGATGTAGCTGTGGATTTTCCCCGTCTTAAGATAGTAGCCGCCCATTTTGGATGGCCGTGGGTGGAAGAGGCTATAGCTTTGGCGTTGAGGCATGAGAATGTTTATCTCAATGTGGCAGGGTGGGCTCCCAAGCATTATCCCGAAGTTCTCATAAAATACATGAACGGTCCCCTTAAGGATAAGGTTCTGTTTGGTTCGGACTTTCCCCTGCTTTCGAGGAAGCGTATCATTGATGAGCTTAAAAAGCTTCCGTTGAAGCCTCATGTGCTTGAAAATCTGCTCAGCAACAACCCCAAGCGTTTCTTAGGCATAGAAGAATGAGAAGGAGGTAAGGGATGTTTTCCAAAGTGCTTGTTGCTAACAGGGGAGAGATAGCTTGCAGGGTCATAAGGGCTTGTAAGGAGCTGGGTATCAAAGCCATCGCAGTTTATTCTGAGGCGGACAAAGAAGCTCTGCATGTGAAAATGGCTGATGAGGCGTATCTCATAGGACCTGCCCAGGCAGCTCAGAGCTATCTGAACATGGACAAGATCGTTGAGGTGGCGAAGGAATCGGGAGCGGAAGCCATCCATCCGGGATACGGCTTTTTAGCTGAAAATGCTTCTTTCATTAGGAAGGTAAAAGAGGCTGGGCTTGTTTTCATCGGTCCCAACGCAGAGGCTGTTGAGGCAATGGGGTCAAAGATAGAGGCAAGGCAGACCATGCAGAAGGCAAATGTTCCTGTGGTTCCTGGAACCACCGAGGGGATAAGCGATTTGGAAGAGGCAAAGAAGATAGCCGGCGAGATAGGTTACCCTGTGATGGTGAAGGCATCCGCCGGTGGTGGCGGTATAGGTATGCAGATTGCCAGAAACGACGCGGAACTTGAGCAGGCGTTCAAGATGTGCCAGATGAGAGCTAAGGCTTACTTCGGCGATCCCACCCTTTACATTGAGAAGTACATTGAGCAGCCCAGGCACATAGAGATACAGGTGTTGGCAGATCAGCATGGGAATGTAATACATGTGAATGAGCGTGAGTGTTCCATTCAAAGGCGCCATCAAAAGGTGATTGAAGAGGCTCCCTCTGCTGTTGTTAATGAGGAGCTTCGCCAGAGGATGGGAGAAGCCGCAAAGAGAGCAGCCAAGGCCATCAACTACGACAACGCAGGTACTGTGGAGTTTCTTGTAGACAAGGATTTGAACTTCTATTTCCTTGAGATGAACACCCGTATTCAGGTGGAGCATCCGGTTACGGAGATGACCACGGGGATAGATCTGGTCAAGTGGCAGATAAAGATCGCAGCGGGAGAGGAGCTTACCCTCAAGCAGGAGGACGTTAAGATAAACGGGCACGCCATAGAGTGCCGTATCTATGCTGAAGATCCCGACAAGAACTTCATGCCCTCTCCCGGTAAGATTACAAAGCTTGTCTGGCCTGAATACGAGTGGCTCAGGATAGATCACGGTGTTTACGAGGGGTGCACCATTACCCCGTACTACGATCCCATGATCGCCAAGATGATTGCTTGGGGTAAGGACAGGGAGGAGGCGAGGCAGAGGATGATAGAGGCCCTTAAAAATACTGTTATTGATGGGATAAAAACCAATATTAAGTTCCATCTTGATGCTTTGCAGCATCCCTTGTTCATTGAAGGCAAAACCTATACAAGCTTCATAGAAGACATGAAAAAATAGCAAGGAGGTAGGAGATGGCAGAGATCATTTCCCCCATGGCAGGAGTGGTTGCCGAGGTGAAGGTGAATCCTGGTGACAAGGTTGAGCCTGGGCAGGAGCTTTTCATTATTGAGTCCATGAAGATGATGATTCCCCTTGAAGCGGACAAGGGTGGAGTGGTGAAAGAAGTGAAGGTGGGTGTTGGAGACTTCGTAAACGAGGGGGATGTGGTTGTAGTGCTGGAGGATTAGCCATGGGCTATGTTCTTAAAGAGAAGAGGGACTTTGTCCTTCTTCTCACCCTCAACAGACCAGAGGTTATGAATGCCTTAAATCTTCCCACCCTTTTAGAGTTGCAGGAGGCTCTTAAGGAAAGCTGGTTTTCCAAAGAAGTAAGGGTAATCATCGTTACAGGAGCTGGAGACAAAGCTTTTTGTGCCGGTGCGGATCTGAAAGAGCGCGAGAAGATGACGGAAATAGAGGTGAAGAACTATATCAAAACCATAAGAGATACCTTCAGTATGTTTGAGGATATCCCCAAACCCACCATTTGCGCCATAAACGGCTATGCCTTTGGTGGTGGACTGGAGATGGCTTTAGCTTGTGATTTGCGAATCGCCGCGGATACTGCAAGGATGGGATTGACAGAGACCAGCCTTGCCATAATCCCCGGTGCTGGAGGAACTCAGAGGCTTCCCAGAATTGTGGGCAAAGCCAAGGCTAAGGAGCTGATTTTTACCGCAAGAAGAATTGACGCACAGGAAGCCTACAGGATTGGCCTTGTCAATGAGGTTGTACTCAAGGAGAAACTCCTTGATAGGGCTTTTGAAATAGCCAACGAGATCGCCCAAAATGGTCCCCTTGCAGTGGAGGCTGCGAAGTTTGCCATAAACAGAGGATCGGAGGTGGACATCAAGACTGGTCTTGAGATTGAGTCCAAAACCTACGATACCCTCATTCCAACGAGGGACAGACGGGAGGGGCTTCTGGCCTTTAAGGAGAAGAGAAAACCCCGTTACATTGGTGAGTAGGAGGTAGATCATGAGTGAGAAAAAGACAAAAGGACAGATCCTTTGGGAGCTAAAAGAGAAAATAAAGCAGATGGGTCCTGAACGCCACAAGAAGCGTATAAAGGAACAGGGAAAGCTTCTTTGCCGTGAGAGGCTCCAGCTTCTGTTGGATCCTGAGCCTATAGTGGAGGATGGTATACTTGCCAACTGTCTGGCGGAGGAGTTGCCTGCGGACGGTGTGGTTACGGTTCTGGGCAAGATAAACGGCAGAGATGTTTGCGTGATGGCCAACGACTTTTCCGTAAAGGCGGGTTCTTGGGGACCCAGAACTGTGGAGAAGATCATACGCATACAGGAAACCGCCATGCGCCTGAGAATTCCTATGATCTACCTTGTGGACTCGGCAGGCTTGAGGATCACCGATCAGATATACTGCTTCCCTGGTAGGAGACATGCTGGGAGGATCTTCCATCTTCAGGCGCTTATGTCCGGTATGGTACCCCAGATTTGTCTGCTTTCCGGTCCTTCGGCAGCGGGTGGGGCATACATACCAACCTTCTGCGATGTGATCATCTGTGTGGACAAGTTCGGTGCCATGTATCTTGGATCTCCGAGAATGGCTGAGGTGACCATAGGTGAAAAGGTGACCATTGAGGAGATGGGCGGTGCCCGTTTGCACTGTGAGGTTTCTGGTGTCGGAGATGTATTTGTTACCAGTGAAGAGGAAGGTATCCAGAAGATAAAGGACTATCTGTCTTATTTCCCCCAGCACTGCTTTGAGAAGCCGCCGGTTGCGGAGCCTAAGGAGCCCGAAAAGGATCCTGCAGAGCTTGAAAAGATCATTCCCGAGAACCAAAACGTCCCCTTTGACATGTATGAGGTCATCTGGCGCATCATTGATGCAGGTTCCTGGTTTGAGATGAAAGCGTTGTGGGCGAAGGAGATCATTACAGGTTTTGCCAGAATAAACGGAAAGCCTGTGGGCATAATAGCCAATCAGCCCAAAGTGAAAGGTGGAGTTCTCTTTGTAGATTCTGCGGATAAGGCTTGCAGGTTCATAAGGTTGTGCGATGCTTTTAATATTCCCATTCTCTTTTTGATGGATGTGCCCGGATTCATGATCGGAAGTGCTGTGGAGAGAGAGGGAATACTTCGCCACGGTTGCAAGATGCTCTATGCTGTTTCTGAAGCCACGGTACCCAAGATTTCTGTGGTGGTTAGAAAAGCCTATGGTGCAGGACTATACGCCATGTGCGGCCCATCTCACGAACCTGATGCGTGCATCGCTTTGCCTACGGCATTGGTAGCGGTCATGGGGCCTGAGGCTGCTGTTAACGCTGTGTTTTACAATGAAATACAGGCTATACAGGACCCCAAAGAGAGATTCAAGTTTGTGAAGGAGAAGCAGGACGAGTACAGGGAGCAGGTAGACATCTATAAACTTGCCAACGACCTTGTGATTGACGACATGGTGCCTGCTTGGGAGCTGAGGAGCGAGCTCATTAAACGTTTTGCCTTTTATGAGAATAAGCCCGGTGAGCTGAGGTATCCAAAGAAGCATGGGGTTATGCAGGTTTAGTGTTATGGAAAAAGAGTTGACAATATTTAAAACAAGTGATACTCACTATTACAAACCATCCTTAGGAGGTATGCTATGGCAGTTGGTATTGTAGGTTACGGGAGCTATGTGCCCCGGTACCGTATCAAAGTGGAAGAGATAGCCAAACAGTGGGGCGATAATGCAGAGAGCATCAAAAACGGATTGCTCCTTTACGAAAAGACCGTTCCCGGAATGGATGAGGATACCATCACCATTTCCTACATGGCAGCTAAATACGCTCTTCAGAGGGCTGGGATTGATCCAAAGGAGATAGGTGCCCTTTACATTGGATCAGAGTCCCATCCTTACGCAGTTAAGCCTTCTGGAACAGTAGTTGCAGAGGCTTTGGGGATTACCCCTGATGTGCACATAGCCGACTTTGAGTTCGCCTGTAAGGCTGGTTCTGAAGCTATGTTTGTGGCTTACTCTCATGTTAAAGCGGGCAACATGAAATACGCCATGGGTATTGGAGCGGACACCTCTCAGGGTGCCCCCGGGGATGCCCTTGAGTACTCTGCTGCGGCAGGTGGATCTGCTTTCATATTTGGGACTGAAAACATAGTGGCTGAGGTTCTTTACACCTACTCCTTTACCACGGATACCCCTGACTTCTGGAGAAGAGAGCATGAGTTCTATCCCCAACACGCCGGTCGTTTCACAGGTGAACCTGCTTATTTCAGGCATGTTCTTTCTTGTGCGAGGGCTTTGATGGATATGTCTGGTTTAAAGGCGGAGGACTTTGCCTACGCCATTTTCCACATGCCAAACGGAAAGTTCCCCTTGAGGGCTGGAAAGATCCTCGGATTCAAGAAAGAACAGCTTGAGCCCGGATGGATTGTACCCTGGCAGGGCAACACCTATTCTGGTTCTTCTCCCACAGGCCTTTCTGCAACCCTTGATATAGCCAAGCCGGGCGATCTTATCCTTATGGTTTCCTTTGGTTCCGGTGCTGGATCCGACGGGTTTATCTTCAAGGTGACTGAGAGAATTGAGGAGGTAAGGGACAAAGCTCCAAAGTTCTGGGATATGTTGAAGAATAACAAGATTTATCTTGATTACGGGCTTTATGCCAAGTTCCGTGGCAAAATTATTCTCAGGCCCGAGCTTTAAGGAGGTGTTGACATGAGAGATGTTGCTGTGATCGGAATAGGAATGACAAAGTTTGGAGAGCTTTGGAATAAAAGCCTTCGTGAGCTTTTCGTTGAAGCGGCTCTTAAGGCCATCAAGGACGCCGGGGTTGACCACATAGATTCCATGTATGTGGGTTGCATGACCAGTGGTTTATTCGCCCAGCAGGAGCACTTGGGGGCTCTTATGGCAGACTATCTCGGACAAAAGCATGTTCCTGCCTATAGGGTTGAGTCTGCCTGTGCTTCCGGTGGTCTTGCTTTCAGGCTTGGATTCATAGAGGTTGCCTCTGGCATGAGCGATATTGTGTTGGTGGGTGGCGTGGAGAAGATGCACACAGGTGCCGACTCCACCGCATGTCTTGCTGCTGCAGCAGATGCCGAATACGAGTCCTTCCTTGGTATAACTTTCCCTGGGCTTTACGCAATGATAGCTAACGCTTACAAAGAAAAGTACAACATCCCCTTTGACAGGTTTAGGAAGCAGCTTGCCCTCGTGGCGGTTAAGAACCACGAAAACGGATCCAAAAATCCCAATGCCCAGTTCCCTATAAAAATCACCGTTGACACAGTTGTTAACTCCACCCTTGTTGCCGATCCTTTGAGGCTTTTTGACTGTTCTCCTGTTACCGACGGGGCTGCTGCAGTAATTCTCTGTCCTGTTGAGCTTGCTAAGAAATACACCGACACAATCATAAAGGTTGCTGGTTCTGGAGCGGCCACAAGCACCATTGCTTTGGCACAGAGAGATGATATCACGTATCTTGATGTTGTTGCCAAAGCTGCAGAGAGAGCTTACAAGATGGCAGGAGTAACTCCCAAGGACATTGACTTTGCCGAAGTGCACGACTGCTTCACCATAGCGGAAATCTGCGTTACGGAGGCTCTTGGCTTCTTTGAGCCTGGTAAGGGAGCTGAGGCAGTTGAGGCTGGAAAGACCGCACTGGACGGAGAAATACCTGTAAATACCAGCGGCGGTTTGAAGGCCAAAGGTCATCCTGTTGGAGCTACAGGGGTTGCCCAGATCTGCGAGCTTGTGGAGCAACTTAGAGGTACGGCCGGTGACCGTCAGGTTAAGAATGCCAAGAGGGGCCTTGCCCAAAACATGGGCGGTTCCGGTGCTAGCTCAACAGTCCATATTTTGGAGGTGCTCTAATGCTTACGCCAAGGGTTTATAAGGAAATACCTCAGAGATACAGGCTTGAGGCCAATAAGTGCAAAAAGTGTGGCAGGGTCAACTTTCCGCCGAGGCTTGTTTGCCCAAACTGCGGGAGCCAGGAATTTGAGGATTACAGGCTTCCTACAACGGGTAAAATCCTCACTTATACCGTAGTAAGGACGCCTCCGGTTGACTTCAAGCTTCAGAAGCCCATAGTGCTTGCCATTGTGGAGCTTGAAGATGGCACAAGGATTATGTGTCAAGTAACTGATCTTCCGCCTTATGTGGAAAATTACGATGAAATCATCAAGATTGGTGCTCCTGTGGAGCTTGTCTTCAGAAAGATCTTCTCCGAAGGCGAGGCTGGTATCCACGTTTACGGTTACAAGTGCAGGTTGATTTAGACTTAACCTTCTGAAAAATTATGGGGAGGGTCCCTTGGGGCCCTCCCCTTTTTTATTTGGGAGGTTTGAATCATGATCAAGGTAATAAGCTTTGATATTTGGGGGACATTGCTTAAGGTTGAGGTTATGTTTAATCAGGTTGTGGAAGAACTTTCGTTTCTCACTGGTTTTCCTATCTCTGAGATTGAAAAGGCCCTTTCCGAAGCCAAGAGCAGAGCCAAGGATTTGAGACTGTCTGGTTGTCTTCCGGCGAAGGAGGCAGTGGGCATATGTCAAGGGATCTTTGCTGAGCTTTTGGGTGTTGATGTGGATCTTGTGAAGAGAGCCTGTTCAAGGGCAGTGCTTAAGATTGGGGAAGGGGTAGTGATAGAGGGTTCTGTGGATGCTGTTAGATTGGCTAAGGAGAAAGGATTTAGAGTTTGCTGTCTTGGAAATGTTCAGTTTTGGCCATCAGCTTTGACAAGAGTTTACATGGAGAGGTTTGGAGTTTCCCAATATCTTGACAAGCACTTTTTCTCCGATGAACTTGGCTATTTCAAGCCTGATTCTAAGGCTTTTAGAGTCATTTCAGAGTTTTTTGGTGTGTCCCTTTCTGAGGTTCTCCATGTGGGGGACAGGGAGCTGGAGGATTACCAAGGGGCTTTACAGGCAGGCTGCAAAGCCCTTTTGGTCAGCCCCTCAAGAAGATTGAGAGATCAGCTTTATGAGGCTCTTGCTTTAGAATCCTCTTAGGGGATGATCGGTTTGTAGCCGTTTTCCATTGGGCAAAATAGTGGTGCTATCATGTCGGCAATTGGGTTGTCATATTTGTATTGAGCGTACCAGTTGCCGTCTTCATCGTATCGGTAGCAGCCTGTGAAGGGAACATTCCGTGGGCATGGTTCGTTCACCCCAATAACTTTTATCCCACTCATTTCTATGAGTTGGGGGACTGCAGAAGCAACCGAGATGAACTGTGCGGATCCTCGGTACTCATAACATATTACAGGTTTGTTATCGTCTGTATAGGACTGCCAGGAGAATACGTGTTCTGGTTCAGTTTGAGTTGAGGAGGTATCTTCGTTGTCGCTGGTTTCAGACAGGCAAAATGCTGGTCCTGTATTAGGTATAAGTAGGACTTGCTGTAGTTCAAAGCCTATTCCATCTCCAATGTGTACCAGATGAAGTTTCACTTCATAAGTGTTGGGACCTATCACGATCGCAGGAATCTTCAGGGTTTCGTTATCTGCATCGTAAAAGGGTAAAAATTCTGATGAGGAGAGATCATTAATTGGAATGTCTGTAGCATTGACATTGAGAACCACAAAATAGGCTTTTCCTGCTTGGGGTATATACTGCAAATCTACTGCGAGGCAATGGGGTCCAGCTACAGCGACACACGGAAGTTTAAGGGTGTAAGTTGCTGTGTCAAAGCTGGGCGGTGATATACAGTTTTGTGCCCAAGATCCCAATGCCGATAAAAATAGAAATGTCACGCATGCATAAAAGATTCTCATGATGCTTTTCTCCTTTCTCTTAAAGTTTGTACATCTTACCTTTTTAAGAGGACGTGGCAAATTTCCGGATTAAATAATCCTTAGTAAGGATTGGGGGAAAGATTGTTAAGCAGATAGCTATCTATTCTGTACTTTATGGCTAAGGAGTAATCCAAATTGCCTAAGGTTCCTACTCTTATTTTCACTTTGGTAATTTTGCCGTTGTAGCTTGCCTTTATCTTAACTTTTTTCCCTAAGGCTGTTCTTGCTACGATGATTCCCTCAACCTTGTCTGCTTGTTCTTTTATAACCTTGAGTTCCAATTCCTTGATTGCGTGCTGGATAGCATTCCAAACTTTAACGAAATCGGACTGGTAGACGACTTTAAGCTCTCCTTTTACGTACCTATAACCCAGAGCACTTCCCATTCCTGCCGCACCTATCAATGCTGCGCATCCCGCGAGGAGCGGGATGCACAGAAGAAGTATTGCCAATTTACTCCCTGTAAGCTTCTTCACCATGGAGTGTGAGGTCAAGGCCCATTTCCTCATCTTCCTTTGTTACCCTGAGTCCTATCACAGCATCTATGACCTTTAGTATAACAAAAGTCAAAACAGCTGAATATGCAACTGTAGCGGTACTTGCCAGTACTTGCTTTAAGAATAACCCAAACCCACCTAAAAGCAAACCCTTTGCTCCAACGGATGCAAATATACCTGTGGCTATGGCTCCCCATAGACCTCCTATGCCGTGCACTCCAAACACATCCAATGAGTCGTCGTATCCGAATTTGTTTTTAAGTTCCACTGTATAGGAACACAAAGCTCCGGATATTACGCCAATGGCAAGGGCACCTTTTATTCCTACAAAACCGCAGGCAGGTGTTATGGCGACAAGTCCAGCCACTGCACCGGAGCAGAATCCTATGGTACTACTTTTGCCGAAGCGCATGTATTCAGCCAGCATCCATGAGAATGCCCCGGCTGCGGCGGCAATGTGGGTGGTGATGAAGGCGAGGGTGGCGGTTCTCCCTGCTTCAAGGGCCGAGCCTGCGTTGAAGCCAAACCAGCCGAACCACAGTAAACCTGTACCTAAAGCGGTTAAAGTGACATTGTGGGGCAAAAGCTTTTCTTTCAAGAAACCTTTTCTCCTTCCCAATACAAATGCAGCTACGAGGGCTGCAACTCCTGCATTTATGTGTACCACCGTTCCACCGGCAAAATCCAAAGCACCCAGTTTGTACAACCATCCGTCTTTCGCCCACACCCAGTGGCACACAGGGTTGTACACTAATAAAGCCCAGAGCAGGATAAATAGCATGTAGGAAGAGAACTTCATCCTTTCAACAACTGCTCCTGAGATAAGAGCGGGTGTGATTATGGCAAACATCATTTGAAAGGTCACAAAAGCAAATCCGGGAACGGTTGTTGCGTAATCTTTAAGAGGTTCAATTCCCACTCCCTTTAGGAATAGGTGGTTGAAACCTCCTAAAAACCAGCCTAGTCCTTCTCCAAAAGAAAGGGAATAACCCAGTACTATCCATTCAATTGTTATCATTCCCATGCAAACCAAGCTCATCATGAGGGTGTTTAGAGCGTTTTTGCTTCTTACCATACCTCCGTAAAATAGAGCCAACCCCGGGGTCATTAGAAGAACCAAAGAGCTTGCCACTAATAGCCAGACTGTATCTGCCTTGTTCACCATAGTTACTCCTCCCTTACCTTATGATGGTAGTGTTATGCCTTAAGAAGGGCAGGAAGGGGTAGGCGATAATGCACAGTTAGGGTGCAAACGCAAGTTACTTTATGTAATCTAATATCTTAAAAGGAATGGCTTCTCTATTGGTGGGGGTAACTTCCCATACAGGGTATGTTCTTCTTATCTTTTCAACCAAGGGATGTTTGGATCTGATAGGGACGGTGCCTATGATTTTCTTGTTGGAAGTTAGAACCTTTTCCATCCACCTGACAAATTTGCCTGATAGAAGTTCCATTTTTCCAATTTCATCTATAAGCAGTATTTCTTGATTTGGAAGGGCCAGGTGATCAATGACCCTTTCCAGTACCTTTGTGTCCACTCCATATTTGGAAACTTTGGGGCCTTCGATGTCCACATGGGCAAACACAAAGCTTTCACCCCACGTGGTTATGAGCCTGAAACCTACCCTTTCTCCTTTTTCTCTTATCTCTTCTGTGTAGAAGCCTGCTACTTCGTAAGGTATTACTTCAATGAGCTTTTTCACGGCTGTAGTTTTTCCAACTCCTGGCTTTCCTGTTAAGAACACCTTCTTCACATGTCCCCCCTTGCACATAGGCTTTGACTCAAGATAAAGTCAAAGCATGAAATATCTGAAGGCCCTTCAAAACTCAATAAGTTTCATATCAATAGTTAGGATAGGCAGGTGGAATGAAGATGTGCCGTGGGGCATCACCATCTCTTTTTTTCCTGTGGTTGGAGCCATACTTGGTGGGATTTTAGTTTTGCTTGGGAATCCCTTGGCGGTGTTGATCGCTTGGGTGTTTTTTACAGGGGCTTTTCATTTAGACGGCCTTGCGGACACTTTTGATGCCTTAGCTTTTGCAAAAAGTAAGGAGGATAGGCTGAAAATAATGAAGGACCCCCATCTGGGCACTTTTGGCGCTGTTTCTGTGTCTCTGTTGCTTATTTCAAAGCTTCATTTGGTTTCACTGGTTAGTGGCAAGGCCCTTTTTCTTTCTCCGGTTTTAGGCAGGTTATCTTTGGTTCTAACTCCTTTCTTTTCTGTTTCTGCCAAAGGGGAAGGGTTGGGCTATTTGGTTAAGGCCAGTGTTGGGTTGAGGGAAGCGGTTATTGCTTCGGCTATAACCTTCTTTTTTTCTTTGTGTGCTGGACTCTGGGGAATATTTTCCGTTGTTATTACAGTGTTTTTAAGCTATTTTCTTGGCGGATTTTTTAAGGAGAAATTTGGAGGTGTTACCGGAGACACTTTGGGAGCTGCTTGTGAACTGACAGAGGTTGTGGTATTAGCCTTCTTCGCTTTGGTGGGATCATGAGAGTGCACGGTGGAAGGGCTAAGGAGACGGGCTTTAAAGGTCGGGATTTTAGCTCTAATTTGAATCCTTTTGCACCCCATGAGGCCTTAAAAGAGACATTGCTGAGTTGTGAGGAAGTTTTTTTTAACCATCCTCCAGCTTATCCTTATCATCACGAGGCTTTGTTGGCTCAGGCCTTGGATTTGCATCAGGAAAATGTTTGTTTGCTTCCTGGGAGTGTTTATGGAATACATCTTATCCTCTCTTGCATAAAACCGTCCAATGCGGTGGTTCCTGTTCCTACCTTTAATGAGTACGAGAGGATCTGTGGCTGCTTGGGGATAGAGGTGGAAAGACATATTCTCAGGGAAGAAAATGCTTTCAAGCTTTGTTTAGGTGAGGTTGTTTCCAAGATTGATCATGGAAGTGTTGTTTTTGTGTGTAATCCCAACAATCCTACAGGCTATTTTTTCGGTGTGGATGAGATGGCTGGTCTTGTGAGATGGTGTGAAAGGGAAGGGGCATTTGTGGTGTTTGATGAGGCTTTCATTGATTTTACAGATAAAGGCAAAGATACAGTTCAACAGGTGGTGGATTCAAAGAATGCGGTGATCCTGAGGTCTTTTACGAAGGTTTTTTCCATACCGGGTGTTCGTTTGGGTTATGCTTTAGGACATCCTGAAGTTATAGAGAAGTTAAGGGAGCTTGTTCCTTCGTGGAGTATTACTTGGCCTGCTTTGCAGGCTCTGGAGGTGATTTGTCGGGATATGGAATTGATTGAAAAGTGGCGTAAAAGGTTGAGTGAATTGAGGGGAACGCTGGTTTCGGGACTTAAAGGTATTGGACTTCTTCCCTTTCCATCTGCTGCCAATTTTCTGCTGGTAAAGGTTGAAGGTGTAAGCAGTGAAAGTATATACAAAGCTCTCCTTGAAAAGGGGATTATGGTCAGAGTTTTTCCAGAGTATCCGATGTTGGATTGTTTTTTTAGGGTGTGTGTGAGGAAGGAGAAAGATAATGAAGAGTTACTTGATGCTTTGAGGGAGATACTATGAAAGTGAGGGATATCCTGAAAAGGGAAGGTTTAGTAATATCTTACGAGTTTTTTCCCCCTAAGAAGCCAAAAGATGAGGCTAACTTCTGGAAAACGGTGGAAGAGCTGAGTCAGTGGAAGCCAGATTTCGTCTCTGTAACTTATGGGGCTGGTGGTAGTACTCATGATAAAAGCATAGAGATAGCCGCAGCTTTAAGAAGGAAAGGATACAATGTTGTTGCGCATATTACTTGTATATCTTCCACTAAGAAAAAAATAAAGGAAACCCTTGAAACACTGAAAAATTACGGAATAGAGAATGTGTTGGCTTTGAGAGGAGATATACCTCAGGATCCTAACTTCCGTTTCCCCGAGAATGGTTTTCGCTATGCGTATCAGCTTGTCAGGTTTATTCGTGAGAACAATGGCTTCTGCGTGGGAGTGGCGGGCTATCCTGAAGGACATCCTGAAGCTCCCTCCTTGGATAAGGATGTTGAGTACCTGAAGTTGAAGGTAGATTCGGGAGCAGATTTTGTGGTGACTCAGCTTTTCTTCAAGAACGAGTATTTCTTCAACTTTTTAGAGTTAGCTAACAATAAAGGTATAAATGTGCCTATTATTCCTGGTATTTTGCCTATAACAAATAAGGGACAGGTGGTTAGATTAACCCAGCTCTGTGGTGCTACAATTCCACGAGAGCTTATGCAAATCATATCAAAGTACGAAGATAGTCCGGAAGATTTGAGAAAGGCAGGTATAGAATACACTGTAAGACAATGTAGGGAATTAATGGATTCTGGAGTCAGGTATCTTCACTTTTACACTTTAAACCGTTACCCGGCAACTGCGGAAATTTTGAAGGCCTTGGGAGTGCAAAGATAATGTATCGTGAGGGGAGGTTCTCTATGAGAACCTCCCCATTTTGGCTTTTTAGAACAGGAATCTTACCCCTAACCTTGCGTGCCAAGCAGGATCTGCATCGTCGTCGTTGTAGAGCACTTTGTTGATATCCTCTATACCATCTCCGGGAAAGAGAATGGAGAAACCTCCTTGTATATTTACTCCTTGGTAGATCTCATAGTTGAAGAAAGTATTGATCTCCCAACCTATTTCTTCGTCAATGTCTTCTGCTGCTGCTTTGTTGTAGTTGAACTCGCTTTCGTCAAGCTGATAGGGTGCTCTGAACATGCCGATTCTATTTTTGCCGAGCTGGGTTTCTATGGGATCGGTTTCCACCCACTGTAGGTATTTAACTTGAGCTTTGATTTCCCATTTCTTGGTGGGGTACCAGT
>WGAU01000160.1 GCA_015494645.1 Aquificota bacterium | reverse complement strand
CATCGTAACTGTCTCAGAGATAGAGGCGCATAGCCTCACCAAGGCAGAAAGGCTGAGCATCCTGAGGCTTTGTGCCCTTTCCATTTACGAAGCAAAAAGAGACACAAACCTCATCCCTTTAGCAGCCCATTGTCTTATATCTCATGGAAAGATCCAAAAGGCCCTTGAGCTATTCAACAACACCAAAGAGGAAAAAATACTTTCCATTGCTCCCTTTCTCCTTTCAAGCCTCAGGGTTGATCTTGAGATTGAAACAAAGCCTCAGGAAAAGCCCCAAGTAAAAGAAACAGACCCAGAGAAAATAGCCAGTCTGATTGAGAATAATCCAGAATTCAAAGATTATATCCTGTACAAAGCACTCAATTTTTCCTTCTACAGGCAGCAGTTCAAACATTTTTTTGGCTTGCTAAAAGACTTCCCCGAGCTTGAAGAAAAACCATGGGCGAGAAGGCTCCTTGCCTTAGCCTACTACAGGCTGGGGATGTACTCCTACAGCCTCGCTGTACTTGAACCCATGGAAGATGGATTTGGCATGTTCTGGAAGTGGAAAATTAAAAGAAAGCTAAATCTAAACTTCTCGGAAGAAGAAAAAGCCCTAAAAAAACTTCCCATCACCAACTTTTACGGTGTACTGTACAGGATTTTATCCAAAAAGAAGGAGAGAATCCCAGTGGAGAACGAAACCGTTTCCCTGAACGGATGCGAAGAGGCCTTTGCTTTACAAAAATTTGGTCTGGACCGCATATCACTGGAAGCACTAAAGGAATGTATGCAAGAAAATCCCCTATGGTTCCAGGTAGTTCCGCTCCTTCCCAATCCAAGCTACGGCATAAAGTTACTCTATGTGGACAAAGGGATAAGCCCCCAAGAAAGGTTAACATACAGCTACCTCAAACCCTACAGAACTTACGTAAAACTCGCTTCCATAGCCTACCAGGTAGATGAAGATCTTATATATGCCGTAATGAGACAGGAAAGCCTCTTTGATAGATTTGCTCTTTCAAGATCCTACGCCATGGGTCTCATGCAGATCATCCCATCAACCGCCCGTTGGATCACCGAAAGCAAGCTTGAGGAAAGATACGAAGTGCAAAAATTCTTTGTACCGTTCTTCTCAATAAAATACGGCTCGTGGTACCTATCATTGCTAAAAGAGAAATTTCCTGATTTTTTAGCTATAGCCGCTTACAACTCGGGTCCTGGAAGGGTCTCCCGCTGGATTAAAAGGAACACGTGGGTTGAAGATGCCGCGGACTTTGCAGAATTCTACCCATACTCTGAAACAAGAAATTATGTAAAGAAGGTGCTGGTTAACTACTATATCTACCGCCTTTTGGAATACACAAAGGCAAGCACTTCTGCCACGGCAAGGTAAAGCTCTGGTGGAATTTCTTTATTAAGCTCCACTCTAAAAAGAGCATCAGCCAAGGGAGTGTTTTCTTCTACGGGAACCCCGTGTCTTTTAGCGATTTCTATAATCTTGTCAGCTAACACCCCTGCTCCTTTAGCCACCACCCTTGGAGCGTTGTCCCTTTCCTGATTGTATCTAAGGGCAACTGCCTTCTTCACGCTCTCCTCTCCAACACAGAGGATCTACTGAGAAGAAGTTCTTTTTTAAGCAGAGAAGGATTATCCACTACGGAGATCACCGGCAAAAAACCATAGGCCTTCAATTTTTCCTCCAGCTCTTTTTTGGTTCCCTCAAAGAGCAACCGATCATCCTTGGAGGAGGTTATAAATGCCACTACGAGTCTTTTACCCGCAGATGGAGCGTAGCTCATATCTATCCTCAAAGGAGAACCCTCTGGAAGCTCTAAAAACAGCTTTATGTAATATAAACCGTCAGAAGAGGGCTCCTCCTCAGCATCAACTGCAATGTAGGTGTTGTAAAGTTTATCTTCAACTACAAAAGGAATGGCAAAGAAGATTGGACCCCCTTCTCCCTTGGGCAATGTATGTGGTTCCCTTGACCCTTCGTGCTTGACAGCCTCTTCCGCCACCTTGGTGGCTAGCTTTATTAGCCCCGCAAGTTCCTTCTTGGCCTCCTGATCAAACTCCTTGGTCTTAACCTCAACAAGGGGAAGCTTCTCCGCCACTACTTCTTTCTCCACTACCTTAAGCTTTTTTACGAACCTCAACGGGATGGGTATCTCCTCTCCCATTATTCTAACCAGTATGACATCACCTTCTTTGGGCAAAGGCTGAGTTGCTTCCCACGCGCCCTCTCCCACGAACTCTCCGAAATCTATAATCACTCTATCCCCTTCAACGGAAAGAACCTTACCCTTGACCAACGCCCCTACCCTAACAAGCTCTTTTACCTGTTCTGGCTTAGCTACCTGCCAGATTCTCATGCAAAAACCCCGCAATCTCCTTCAAAACCGGCGGTTCATCATGTCTTCCAACCAAAAACACCTCGCAATCCCCCAGCTCTCTTATGATACGAGGATTGGTTCTCTCGGCAGCGTCAGTACCCTCATATCCGTTCAACACCACCGCAAGCACCTTCAAACCATAGGCTCTGGCCACCCTAATCGTCAAAAGGGTATGGTTTATTGTTCCAAGTTTACTCCTCGCTACCACCAGAACAGGAAGGTCCCACATGACCGCTAGATCAGCATAGGTTACCCTTCCCTTCACGGGCACGAGTAGTCCCCCTGCACCCTCCACAACCACCACCTCATAACTGTTCCGCAACCTCTTCAGAGTCCGCCCAAGAACTTCTAAATCTATCTTCTTTCCTTCCAACTCCTCAGCTACTGCAGGAGCAAGGGGTTCGGAAAAGAGAAACGGCACAATATCAGAGTCATCAACATCCAATCCAGCAGCCTCCTTCAAAAGGCTGCCATCCATGGGATACTCAGGACATCCTGTCTCCACAGGTTTGAAAGGAGCCGCCGATACTCCCATCTCCCTAAAAGCCCTTAACAATCCACAGGCCACAAAGGTTTTCCCAACCCCTGTGTCTGTCCCAGTCACCAAAAAGGCCTTTCCCATTCTTTCCCCCTTGATATTACGCTACCTTACATAATACAAATAGCACCATGATAAGAAAAGGCGACTTTGTCCTGTTAGTATCGGAAGAGGGGAAAGAGTTCCTGCTGCAAGTTGATGAAAACAAAATCTTTGGAACCCACAAAGGTAATATTAACCTTCAAGAACTAATAGGAAAAGAGTACGGGATCACCGTCTACACCACCAAAGGAAGCTTCGCAGTTGTCAGACCCACCATATACGACTTCATCAAAAGGATAAAGAGACAAACCCAAATCATCTATCCCAAAGACATAGGCTACATAATCCTGAGGCTGGGCATAACTTCAGGATCAAGGGTGATTGAATGTGGAACAGGCTCTGGATCTCTGGCAACCGCCTTTGCCTTTGCAGTAAAACCCTTCGGCAGGGTTTATTCCTATGAGAAAAGGGAGGAATTCCAGAAGCTCGCTATGGAAAACCTAAAAAGAGCAGGAGTTGAAGACTATGTTGTGCTTAAGCTAAAAGACGCAAGAGAAGGCTTTGATGAAAAAGAAGTCGACGCTATCTTTATAGATGTAAAGGTCCCCGAAGAACTTGTGGACAGCGTATGGGAGAGCCTAAAACCAGGTGCCCCCGTTGGATTTCTTCTTCCCACAGCAAATCAAGCATCCTCTCTCCTGAGAAAGCTCAACGAAGGGGGGTTTGTGGTAACAGAGCTGGTAGAAATCCTATTAAGGCGCTACAAAACCAACCCGGAAAGGCTTCGTCCTGATGATCTCATGAACGCTCACACTGGCTATCTACTTTTCGCAAGAAAGAAGGAGAAATAGCTATGATGAAAGTTAAGGAAACCGAAAACGCTACATACATAACGGTGCTTTTTGAACACGAAAGGATACCCCACCAGGTTTCCATCACCGCATACAACGGGAACCTGCTCTGCGAAATCGTTCCCCCCACCGTCGCAGCAAAAGAATTCATAAAAAAGCTTTGCTCCTTATTGGGAATGCCTTCAGAAGGCCCTCGAACAAGAATGAGCTATTCCGACTGTGGAGAAGAACCTGGATCACTGGTGGTCTCATGGAAGTCTGAAAAAACGGCTAAGGAATGGACAGAAGGACTCATGAAGCTACTTGAGATGGAGGGTCACACAAAATGAACCCCTACAAAACCAACGAAGTGTTCTTCAGACTTGGAGATTTTTGCTCCGATTTGGATGGAATAGACATGCTCTTTTACGGCAGAGGCCATCTTAGCTCCAACGTTTACATATTGGATCAGGGCAGAACCCTCATTGACACTGGAAACTCTTCAGAAATCCTTTTTGAGTACAGAGAAAGATACCTCCATGGCAAAATAGAAAGGGTCATCCTCACCCATGCTCATCCAGACCATATATCGGGCTTGTTTGTCATACTCAGCGAATTTGATCCAGAGATATACATACATGAAGCAGAACTTGAAGGCGTAATTAGGCAGAAAACCCTCAAAGATTTTTTTGAAGAGATAGGAAAAGGCCATCTCCTGAGACCCCTAAAAGGAAACGAGAATATAACTACCGAAAACTTTAACCTCAGAGTGCTTTACACCCCTGGTCACACCCCTGGCACCATTTGCGTGTTTGATCCTGAGAGAAAGATACTCTTTTCCTCAGATGTCCTCTTTCCCATGATGGGAGAATGGGCTCTTTTACCCGATGCAGATCCTCAGGGAGGCAGACTTGAAGAACTGGCAATGTGTGTAAGATACTTCATGAAGCTTGAACCCAAAGCATTCCTACCAGGCCATCTGTTTCCCGTTTGGGAAGATGTACTCGAACACATCAAAAGAACCTACTTTGAACTACAGCTCAAGATCCAACAGAGAGAAGACATGGCCTACATTAACACCGGTATAGTCCTTGCAGACGCTGGCAGACTTGACGAGGCCATAGAGTGCTTTGACAGAGTGCTGGAAAAGGAACCCAAGCACCCAGGGGCATGCTTCGTAAAAGGACTGGCCATGATGCAAAAGGCCCAATTTGAAAGGGCAGTAGAGCTTTTTGACAGGGCTCTTG
>WGAU01000159.1 GCA_015494645.1 Aquificota bacterium | reverse complement strand
CAACTGGACGGCTTCTGCTGAGAAGCTGAACTACGAGAATCTGCTGGTATTCTATTCAGAAAAGCTTGCCAGCATATACGAGAAGGAGTTTAAGAGGATCTGGAGAAGATGAAGAAGGCCATAGGGATTGTGACTTTTGCAGTGGTGGCAGCGGTGTCTTACTATCTGCATTTTAACCAGGTGGCCAATACCTATCTTACAAAGAGGGTTAAGTTAGGGAAGGTTCAGGAAGGAAGGAGCGAAGCGGTTATAGACGGTGCAAGTTGCTTTGAAGCGTCCAAGTACGAGGGGCGCTTTGTGAGGGTGGAGGGAACTGTTAAGAAGGTTTTCAAAAGAGGGAGGAACTTGTTTCTTGATCTCGGGTGTTTAGAGGTTGTGCTCCATGTACCCGTAGCGGGAGAACCTGTGGCGGGAAGCAAGGTGTCCCTTAGGGGATTTGTGAAAAACGATAAGGGTAGGTATTACATAGACATTTGGGACGATACGCTCATATCTTTATCTGCAGGGCCTTAAAGGGACAAACCGGCACACAAAGCTCGCATCCAATGCACTTTTCCTTTTCAAACTTCACCATCATGGTTTCCTTATCAAAGACTAAAGCAGAAGTAGGGCATATGGCTGTGCAAGCTCCGCAATGGGTGCACAACTCTTCGTTTTTTTCTATGTCTGCAGCGAGGAATCGTACTCCGACTCCTGTTTCTTTCAGGAAGTCTATGCCCTTTTTGAAGTCTTCTTCTTCTCCTATGAGCTCCAGCACCATAAGCCCTTCTTCGTTGGGGGTGATTTTCGCCTTGAGGATGTTAAACATAAGATGATGCTTTGTGTGTAGCATGTATATTATCGGTTTGTCCCAGGTGTGCTTGGGAAATGTTAGCACAACCTTTTTGGCTATTTTCAATTTTCGTCCTCCCATGTGGCTAATTTTTCTATTATTTTTGGCAATAACCAAGCTGCCATTTCCCTTAGAGATCCTCCGGCAAGCACAACCTGAAGCTTATTGTTGGAATGCTTTTGAGCAAAGGACTTTACCATGTCCGCTATATTAAGAAAGCACTCTTTTGAAAGTCCCAAGCTGCCGTAATCCCCTCGGTAGGTATCAAATCCCATGTACCAGTAAAACAGATCATGCGGAAATTTGCTTGCCATATCCAGAGCCTTTTTTACGACGTCTAAATAGGTCTTATCCGGGTCTCCATGGTAGGTTACCCAAGTGGCGTCAAAGTCAATTCGCAGTCCATCCTCACTTTCCCATTCCCTGTCGCACAGGCATAAATGTAGGACATTCTTGTCGTTGAAAAACTCAAGGAGCTGTCTTGTGCCGTCACCGTGGTGGGCATCTGTATCAAGTATGACGAACCTCAAGTTCTTGTGTATTTTTTGTCTGGCGTTGGTGATGGCCAAGATAACATCATTGAAGCAACAGGCACCCCAAAAGTAGTCTCTACCGGCGTGGTGTCCTCCACAGCCAATGAAGCAGAAGGCATTGGTAAGCTGGTCTGTCAGGATCTTTTCTGTGGCTTCTACAACGCCACCGGCGCTTTCATAGGCGGTTGCGCAAAGCAGGGTGCTTTCCACTTCCTCTATCATTCTGTTAGTGTGGATCTGGCGCACAAGATCCTTGCTAACCGGTTTATTTTCAAAGAGCTGGATGTTTTCCCACGATAGCAGGTGCAAGAAAGCATCGGGAAAATCTGCCAGTCTGTTTCCTGCGGTAAGGTAGCTCCTTCTGCTGAAGGAGGGGTGGTAAAATATGCCTGTCTTTTTCACTTATTTACCCTCCAAAGCTGATCTTATGCTTTCCGGCACGGGGATTGGCTTCCATTCCTTTGATATGCAAACAAATGTTATCTCTACCTTGGCAACTTCCTGATCTTCAAGGAAAAAGGTTGTTCTGAAAGTGATGGATGATTTTCCCATCTTGACAACTGCTGTGTGTGAAGACAGCTCGGCTGGATACCTTACCGGTCTTTTGAACTTTCCTTGGGAGGCAACTACGGGCATTGCGAAGGAATCGTTGCGGAAAAAGTAGTCTGCCTCAATGCCTTTGCTTCTTAAAAAATCCTCAACGGCCTGATGAGCGTATCTGTGATAGGCTGCGTAATAGACAACCCCGTAAGGGTCCGTATCTCCAAATCTAATCCTGAACCTTCCCCTCATGGGGGAGGTTATACAGCAATGGGCGCTTCTTCTGCAACCTCCGCCAGGACTGTGCAGGTTCTTCTGCTCCTTTCTGAGTCTCTGATTCTTCCTAACTCTTCCAGGCGGTGCCTGTAGCCTTCTTTGTTGGGTAGATACCCCTTCTCAAGAATAGTGTCTATGACCTCTCTGTAGAAGGCAACGATCTCTGCTATTAGAGAAGGTTTGTACTCCCTCCCCTGTATCTTGAGGCAGTTTACCCCTGCTTCAATCCATTCCTCAAGGTTATCAAAGGCCAGAAACATGTCGTTTCTCAATTCAACCTTCACATCGTTGTGCTTCCAGTTTGCCTTGCAGATTCTGTGGCAATAACCTCCCCTGTTGGGGCTTCCGTGGAAGTGATTCTTGCCGTATTCGTCAAACACCCAGGAATGCTTAACGTAGCTGCTAAAAAGGCACTTGCCCAGGTAGGTGAAGCAAGTATTGGAGTGCAGGAAGACCTCTACCCCTATGGGTACATGCTTTTTTATCTCCCTGACTTCTTCAGGGGTGAGGTTGCAGGGCATCACAACCATATCCGCACCAAGCTCTCTGTAAAACCACATGTCGCCTATATTCACTGCATTCATACCTGCGCTAACATGCACTTCCATTTCGGGCGCTATTTCCTTAATTGTGGGAATAGCTCCCACATCGTTTATGATTATGCCAGCCACACCTATCTCTTTGAGTTTAGCGATGTTTTCTCTGAACATCTGATACTCAAGGGGAGAAAATGCGCTGTTTATGGCTACCCTTACCTGTGCACCGTGTTTCTGAGCCTCATTTGTTATTCTTTCTATCTGTTCAAGTTTGAGTTCGTACTCTTTGGTTCTTCTGCTCCATCCGTAAAGTCCCACGTACACAGCATCAGCCCCTGCTTCAAAGCAGGCCTGGGCCATCTCAATGTTACCGCCTGGAGCCAATATATCTACTTTTCTAACGGGCCTCATGCCTCTCCCTCCTTTCCACTTCGTAGAGTTCTTCTCCACCGAATAGCTTTCCTATGTATCTGTGTCCTGCCCTTCTGAACAGATACCCGTTGCACAAGCCGTTTGGACACAGTTCCTGTATCTTTTCTATCCAACCCTCTTCAATGTAATTATCTTGCCCGTGTTCCACCTTTTCAAGGGCCATTCTGTATATTGAAGCGATGGGGTTGATGTATTCTACCGATTCCCTCAATCCCTGTATGTAAAAGGTGCGAAAGCCTCTATAGAGGAGGGTGCCCAAGTACTCAAGGGTTGCCCAGTCCTTCCCTGACAGAGTGGCGTAGCCTATGTTTTTTAGCCTCCATTTGCCTGAGGTGAGCCACATGCCTTCACAAGGCTCCTCGCATTCCCTCGGGGAATATTCCATTATGAAGCATGTTTCCGATATGCCTAAGGGGAGCTTTCCGTGGGCAAAAAAGATCACTTCGGCGTTGGAGTGTTCGTTGATGTACTGGATCTCTTCCAGTGAAAGCTCTGGGTTCAAGAAGGTTTTGGTGACACCAAAGGTCTCAAGGACTTTGAGGGTTTCGTGGGTGTAAACATTGGCGAAGAAGCCTATATGTATTTCTCCTTTGTAGCCTAATTCTTTGGCAATGAAGCGTAGTAGTCCCATGTTATGGACTTCTATTCCGTCTATCCCTGTATGGATGGCCTTTTCTATAAAGGGTTTTATTAAATCAAGATGCATGTTTCTGGGTACGGCGAAGGTGGAAAGGTAAGCTTTCTTCCCCAATTCCTTTAGGATGGAAACGGCCTTTTTCAGATCCTCTAAATTTGTGGCCAAGTTGGTGGAGTAATCCATACATGTAGGGTCTCCCAAATAGATGGCATCCAGCTGGGACAGATCCAGGCTTGTTAGTTTGTTGAGGGTTTCAGCATGGGTGGTTATTTCATACCTTTTCATGGGCAGTCTCCAGAGAGCTTATTATTTTCGAGATAATCCCTTTTAGAAGACAGAAGGGCATCCCCCTCCCACCGATCTTTATGTTTTTAACTCCGAGGGTCAAAATATCCCTGACTGAGTATAATTCAAAATTGGTAAGGGGTGCAAGGGGAAGAAAGCTTTCTCTTTTGGTGAACCACTCTTGGGCACACGGCCTGAAGCATATTCCGCTTCTTTTGGCGCTGCCCTCCCAGATAAGGCATCTTACTCCACAGTTGGAAATAAACATATCAAAAAAGGAACTGAGCCTGCATATACCTAAGTATGTTGCTATGCATTTTATCCCGTAAACCATTACTTCAAGTTCGACTCCCAATATCTTTGTTTCCCCGTTTATCTGGTCAATCTCTTCAATTGATAAGTTCGGGGAAAGAACAACCCTTTTTGCTCCCAGATCTGCGTAGAAAGCCACGTCGTGTTTGTTGATTGATGCTGTTCCTAAGCTTGCATGAACTTCGTGGCCTTCTTGAGCTAAGGTGGCTATTATGCTTGGTTCAGATGCTATTACAGCGTCAACTCCGTAATCTAAAGCCCTTCTGAGTGTACTGAAAGCCATCCTCGTTTCGTGTGGGGATGGCATGAGATTAAATGAAAGATAAACTCTTTTTCCCAAAGCGTGAGCTTTTGCAACTGCATCCTTAAGCTCGTAAAGGCTAAACTCGTTTCCCCGATTAGCCCTGGACCAGCCTGCTATGCCGACGTATATGGCAGATACGGGCAAAGTAAGGATTTTTTCAAGATCACGGAAAGAAGCGCATGGAACAATAAGCTCTATGTCTTTCATTTTAAACCCCTGTTTAAGGAAGATAGAGGCGTAGCGTTTAAAAGTCAAGGGTCTGTTGTTGACTAACATACTATTTTGTGGCTCTATTTTGAACTGAAAGTTTAAAAGTGAAAAAAATTTCGGGAGGGTAGCCATGGCAAAGATACCTGAGAATTATCTTCCGCCAAGGGAAATGTGGCCCAATTATGTTTATTCCGATGAGTTGAAACCCTTTTTAAAAGAACCCACCAACTTGGCGGATCTTCTTCTTGATAGGCATATAAGGGCCGGTTTGGAGGATCAGCCTGCCATTTACTGCGGTGGCAAGATGGTCACCTATGGACAAGTTTACGAAATGGCCAACAGGCTTGCCAACGCTCTAATAAATCTGGGGGTTGAAAAGCAGGACAGGGTGGCTTTGAGGATGATCAACTCTATTGAGGCTATAGTGGCTAATTTTGCTTTGCAGAAGATAGGAGCTATCCCTGTTCCTACAAGCCCTTTGTGGTCTAAGGATGAAATAGGATATGTCTTCAACAACGCTGAGGCAAAGTTCGCTTTTGTGAGCTATCCTTTGCTTGAGGAAGCGGCAAAAGCTAAGTCTGCTTTGAAATACACCAAGAACTTCATAGTGATAGGAGGTCCTGCTGAGGAGGTGAAGAGCGCTGGCTATCTTTACTTCCAGGATCTCATTGAGAATAGTAGCGATGCTAGGGTGTGCGAGGATGTTTCTTTGGATGACATAGGTGTGATTCTTTACACATCTGGAACAACTGGGTTTCCTAAGGGGGTTGCCCACTTTGTTAAGGAAGTTATTGCCTCTGCCTATTTAGTGAATAAGTATGTATGGCGCCTTGTCCCTGGTGATGTGCTTGGAGGTTCTGCTCCTGTTTCTTTTGCTGCAGGATACGGCACCTTTGCCATTATACCTTGGTTTGGTGGAGCAACCATCTCCATGATGGGCAGGTTCACCCCTGAAGGCTTGATGGAACTTATTGAGAAGACGAAAGTTACCGTGCTGACAGGTCTTCCTACCGCTTACAGGAGACTTCTCCAGTTTGAGGATTTTGATAAATACGACATCAGTTCCCTGAGGATGTGCACAAGCGGTGGAGATGCCCTCGGAGTGGAGACCTACAAAGCTTGGATGGACAAGACAGGCCTTCCCATTTATGAGGGTCTCGGCGCGACGGAGATGGTGCATCTCATCACATCCAACGCTGTTAATATGAAGCCCAAGCCCGGATCCATTGGTATTCCCATCCCCGGTTACGACATCAAGGTGCTTGATGAGAACGGCAACGAGTGTAAGCCAGGAGAGATAGGGAAGCTTACAGTGGTGGGTCCCACAGGGCCACTGTACTGGAAGCCTTACGAGGATGACAACAGGCTCTACGAGGAACAAAAGAAGGCTGTTCAGAATGGGCGCATTAGGCTTGGTGATGCCGTGTACATGGACGAGGACGGATACATCTTCTTTGTGTCCAGAGAATCCGATATGATCAAGAGCTCCGGATACAGAATTGGTCCTGGTGAGGTTGAGGAAGCCCTCAAAAAGCATCCTGCCGTTAAGGATGCGGGTGTTATCGGTTCGCCTGATCCTGTGCGTGGCGAGATAACCAAGGCTTACATTATCTTGGCTGAAGGATACCAACCATCTGAAGAACTGGCAAGGGAAATAGTTGAGTCCTGTAAGGAATACATTGCCGTTTACAAGCTGCCGAGAGCTGTCTGTTTCTGCGATCAGTTGCCTGTGACACCTACCGGGAAGCTTTTGAGGAGAATTCTCAAACAGTGGGACAAGGAGGATAAGTATCCCACCATTCGTATATCTCAGTAACCCTTGAGCTGTAATATATCTGGGCCCGGGCTTTTCCCGGGCTTTTTTATTTTGTATCCTCAATCCTTATGAGAGTGTTACACCTTGTTGCCATAGGAGGGAAGGGGGGGACAGGGGCAAGTGTAGTCAATCTTTCCCTTGCCCTTGCCGGTGCTGGATGCAAAGTATGGG
>WGAU01000158.1 GCA_015494645.1 Aquificota bacterium | reverse complement strand
GTTCTTGTATTGGGGGAGCTAACTCTTGGCTCCCCCAACTGTCAAGTCTTTTCCGTGATTTTCGGACAGTCTTAGGGCATTATTTTACTATCTCATCAGCCCTTGAAAGAAGGCTGGGGGGGATATGCATGCCGAGCTTCTTTGCCATTTTCAGGTTTATTACGAAGTATGGCCTTCTAACTTTGTATATAGGGATTTCCCTTGGATCTTTTCCTTCAATTAGAATCCTGTAAGCCATTCTGGCAGCCACTCTTCCATTCTCGTTAAAATCTGCCCCGTAGGAGAAAACAGCGTGATTCTTTAAAAAGGTTAGAACGCTAATTATAGGGGCTCTTCTTTCTACAGAGAACTTTTCCAAAACTCCTGAGGCTAAGGCTTCGATGGCTATGTTATCGTAAAGCACTGCTATAGAATCAAACTGAAGGTTGTTTTCCATTATGGTTTTCTGGACGTCCAGTGCATTGTTGCCATAAACGGTTATCATTTTGAAGCTGTATTTCTTTTCTATCTGTTTTATCTCTTGTTCTGAAGCAATTGTACATCCAAGCCCTGTACCGTCTAAAGGTACAAGGACTTTTTTGTACGGTCCTGCTCTTCTTAAGGTTTCAAATAGCTTTGCTGTGGGAAAAAATACTGAGGCGCCTGTAAAGTTGTTTCCTGAGGAATTCCAGTCTTTTACAATTCCTGAAAGAACAGGGTTTGTTACTGCTGCGAACACAACAGGTATTTTCATTATTTTGTGTTTAACATGTATTGGCTTTCCGCCTCTTACGCCAGCCAGGTATTCTGTTATACCTGTCCCTAAGGAGAAAATAAGATCAGGTTTCTGGGATAGCATATCTTCGATGAGGGCATCGGCGAACATTCCCAACCTTCTATTGCAGTTGTATTCCACATACTTTACCTGCAAGCCCAGTTGTTTTAGCTCTGCTTTGAAGGCTTCCTTGGGGATGTCATAAACAGCTCCCTTGTCATATTGGATTATAGCTATTTTGTAAGTCTTTGCCATAACGGATTGAGTTATAAGACAGAAACTTAAAAAGACTAAAAATAAGAACCTCCATTTTCCCATTTCTACCTCCTTTGTATTGATGTTTGGATGTGCATTTTAAAATATAGTGATTTTAAAAAAGTTTTTCAATATGAAAATATAAGGGGAAGCACATTACATATAGGCAAAGTTTAATTTGTTAAGTGCCTCGCCGATTTCCTCAATGCTTAGCGTGATGGTAAAGTTTGTACCTTTAATGGTGAGTTCGCCCTTTTGGGTCTGTCCTATGACCTTGTTTGGTATGTCCAGTTCTTTGAGCAACTTTTGCGTTTCGCTCAGTCTGTCTTCGTCGGTGGTTATGATGACCAGCCCTTGGTCCTCTCCGAAAAGTAGGAAATCGCTTCGGATGTTGCAGCTAAGCTCAACGACCGCTCCCATTGGGTTACTGTCCTTTGCGCAGCACTTTGCTATGGCTACTGCCAGCCCGCCAAGGGATACATCATGGGCAGATTTTATTAGTTTCTTGTGCGCAAGCTGGTACAAAGCTTTGAACAGCCTTTTTTCATACTTTAAGTCAACCGGAGGTGGACTTCCCTTTACCTCTCCATGAATATAGTGTAGATATTCACTTCCTCCTATATGCCCCTGGGGTTTTCCTAAGAGTAGTATTATGTCCCCTTCGTCTTTGAAAAATTGGTCAAGGCAACATGTTACGTCGTCTAAAATTCCAACCATGCCTACGGTGGGAGTAGGCCATACTCCTTTTCCCAAGGTTTCGTTGTAAAAGCTAACATTCCCTCCTGTTACAGGGGTTTCTAAAATCCTGCAGGCTTCTGCTATCCCTTCCACAGCCTTTACAAATTGCCACATCACTTCAGGTTTTTCTGGATTGCCAAAGTTTAGGCAGTCTGTAATAGCCCTTGGCATAGCTCCTGCACATGCCACGTTCCTTGCTGCTTCAGCTACTGCCTGTTTGCCTCCTTCTTCTGGATCTAAGTAGCAGTATCTTGGGTTGCAATCGCAGGATATGACTACTCCTTTTTTGCTGCCTTTTATTCTTATGACCGCTGCGTCTGAACCTGGAAGTACCACGGTGTTGATCTGCACCATGTGATCGTACTGTCTGTAAATGAACCGCTTGGATGCGATGTTGGGAGAGGAAAGCAATTTTAGTAGTGTTTCTTTAAGATTTGGACGTGTAGGGATGTTCTCTGGGTCAAGTTCATTCACCTCATCTAAATAGTCTGGTTTCCTGTAAGGTCTGTTATAAACGGGTGTTTTTTCTGCTAAGTATTTTACTGGGATCTTTGCCACGACTTTTCCTTTGTGCTTTACGATGAGCATCCCGTCGTCTGTAACCCTTCCTATTGCCACAGCGTCAATGCCCCACTTTTTGAAGACTTTTATAAGTTCTTCTTCTTTACCTTTTTCGGTTACTATAAGCATGCGTTCCTGAGATTCCGATAGCATAATCTCGTAAGCGGACATGTTTTCTTCACGCTGGGGAACCCGGTCTAAGTCTATTTCAATGCCTGTTCCTGCCTTTGCGGCCATTTCGGAGGAAGAGCAGGTGAGTCCCGCAGCTCCCATGTCCTGTATTCCTACCACAAGTCCTTTGTCCATGGCTTCAAGGCACGCTTCCATGAGTAGCTTTTCCGTGAAGGGGTCGCCTACCTGTACGTTGGGCTTTTTCTGCTCTGCGTCTTCCTTAAATTCATCGCTGGCCATTGTAGCTCCGTGGATTCCGTCTCTTCCTGTCTTGGATCCTACATACACCACTGGGTTTCCAACTCCAGATGCTTTGGCTTTGAAGATCTTGTCCTTTCTGGTTATGCCTAAGTTAAAGACATTCACCAGGGGGTTGTGCCTGTAACATTCGGCGAAGAAGGTTTCTCCTCCTACTGTTGGTACGCCCACACAGTTTCCGTACCACGCTATGCCAGAGACGACACCGTTCATGATATATTCGTTTAGAGGGCTGTCCAGCGGTCCGAAACGCAGAGAGTCCAAAGAGGCCACAGGCCTCGCTCCCATGGTGAAGATGTCCCTCAGAATGCCTCCAACTCCCGTTGCCGCTCCTTGGAAGGGTTCAATGTAGGATGGATGGTTGTGGGATTCCATCTTGAACACGGCGGCAAGGTTTTCGTCTATCTCAATAACCCCGGCGTTTTCTCCAGGGCCCTGTATCACCCAGGGGGCCTCGGTGGGGAACTTCTTTAGGTGTATTTTAGAGCTTTTGTACGAGCAATGTTCGCTCCACATTACCGAGAATATACCGAGCTCCGTGAGGGTGGGTTCCCTGCCGAGTATTTTCAAGATCAACTGGTACTCCTCTTGGGTAAGTCCGTGTTCTTTTATCAGTTCCGGTGTAATCTTGATTTTTTCTTGCATAGGCCCCCCCTGTCGCATAGATTTTCTTAACAGAAGGTTGTAATACAGGAAAAACCTTGGGAGGGAAAGGCATGGAGCTGAATAGGTGGATAGAGGAGGTCAAACAGAAAAGCACTGTGCTGTTGGAAATGGGCAAGTTGAGGATAAGAAAGGTTAATTTGGAAAAGCGCATATCAAAGTTGCACTGCAGGATAGGTGAAAGGATTGACTATCTGAATAAGATAGGGAAGTCCTTTGAAGATGATGAGATAGTGAAGGGGTTGCTTACTGAGATACGCAACATTGAGAAGGAGATTGAGGAGATTGATACCAAGATGGAGGCTTTGAAGAAAGAAAAGGAAAGGGAAGAGAAAGAGGAGAAAGAAGGTGGCTGTTCTGGAGATTAAAAAATACCCTGACAGCGTTTTAAGGGAAAAGGCAAAGAGTGTTGAAAATGTTGACGGCAAGTTGGTAAAGCTTGCCGAGGACATGCTGGAAACCATGTACGCTGCACCCGGTATTGGTCTTGCTGCTCCTCAGGTGGGTGAGTCTTTGAGGATTATAGTGTTTGATGTTGGCCACTCTCAGGGAGAGCCTGAACCTCATGTATTGATAAACCCTGTAATCACCGCATCTGAAGGGGAAGAAATCGCTGAGGAGGGCTGTTTGAGCCTTCCCGGCATCTACACCAATGTTAAAAGGGCGGCTAAGGTTGAGGTGAAAGGCTATGACTTGGACGGTAACGAGGTGGTTATGCAGGCGGAGGGGTTGATGGCCAGAGTATTGCAGCATGAGATAGACCATCTTGAGGGTAAGCTTCTCATTGACAGATTGAGCAGAGTAAGGCAGCACATGATTAAGAAAAAGCTTAAAAAGGCTCTTGCTGAGAGATAGCCCCTTGCAAAGATTTCCTTTTTATGTTTGAAAGCTTTGGATTTTCCACCCAGCGACAGGAGGTAGAAAGATGAAGAAGGGAATACACCCTGATTATCATGAGGTAACCGTGGTATGTGCCTGTGGAAACAGCTTTAAGACCCGCTCCACATATCCTAAAGATGTGCTTAACGTGGCTGTTTGCTCGGCGTGCCATCCTTTTTACACAGGCAAGCAGAAGGAGAAGGTGGTTACAGGTAGGGCGGAAAAGTTCAAGCAAAAGTACGGTGAGATAAAGTAGCCCTCTGATGAGGGTTCGGCTCCTCTATCACACTCCAGATCCTGAAAAGGTGGTGTATGTGGCTGCGAGGATGTGTTATTCTAAGTATTCTGTGGATGAAATAGAGAGAGAGGCTGCGTATAAAAGTCCAGCAGGTCTTATAAAGCGTCTTAAGGATTCTGGACATCTCTCCGTTTTTGAACACGCATCCTTCACATTTTCTATTGAGGAGATCTCACGGGTTACAACCCATCAGTTGGTTAGACACAGGATAGCTTCGTATTCCCAGAAGAGCCAAAGGTATGTGGATGAGAGCGATTTTTCGTATGTGGTTCCCCCTTCGGTGGAGCATAGCTCTGCTGCCAAAGCGCTGTTTGAGGATTTTATGGAGAGAGCTAAGGAGCTCTACCGACAGCTTGTGGAGCTGGGAGTGGACAAAGAGGACGCAAGATATGTGTTGCCTCAAGCGGTGCATACTCAGATCATAGTTACCATGAATGCAAGGGAGCTTATGCACTTTTTCACCTTGCGCTGTTGCAACAGGGCGCAGTGGGAGATCAGGGCTGTTGCCAAGGAGATGTTGAGGCAGGTCAAGAGAGTGGCTCCTGTTCTTTTTGAGGGGGAAGGTCCAGCCTGCTTGAGGGGCCCGTGCCCCGAGGGAGAGTTTTCTTGTGGAAGGGCTGATGAAGTAAGGGAGGAGTTTGCAGTGCTATGATCCCCCTTGAGAAGCTCAAGGGAATAGAGGAAAGGTACGTTGAACTTGAGGAGCAGCTCGCCGATCCTCAGGTGTATTCGGATTATGAGAGATACAAGAAGCTTGCAAAAGAAAAGGCAGATATTGAGCCAATTGTGGAGAAGTTCAGAGAGTTGCAAAAGGTTTTGGATGGCATAAAAGAGGCCAAGGAAATAGTGGAGTCGGATGCGGATGAGGAGCTTGTGGAACTTGCCAAGGAGGAGCTCAAAGAACTGGAGAAGCAGCAGGAGGAGCTGGAAAGGGAGTTGAAGATACTGCTTCTTCCAAAGGATCCCAATGACGAGAAAAACATATTCTTGGAGATAAGGGCTGCTGCTGGTGGAGAGGAAGCGGCTCTTTTTGCAGCGGATCTTTTTAGGATGTATTCTCGATATGCGGAGAGGAAAGGTTGGAAGGTTCAGATGCTGGATGCGAATGTTACAGGTAGGGGAGGCTTCAAGGAAGTGGTTGCCTTGATTGAGGGGAAAGGAGCATATTCCAGGCTCAAATACGAGAGTGGTGTTCACAGGGTTCAGAGAATACCCGAAACGGAGTCTGGTGGGCGCATTCACACATCAACTGCTACGGTAGCGGTATTGCCGGAGGTTGAAGAGGCCGAGGTCGAGATAAAGCCAGAAGATCTGAGGATAGATGTTTTTAGGGCCTCTGGAGCTGGTGGACAGCATGTCAATGTTACAGACTCCGCGGTAAGAATAACCCATTTGCCCACGGGAATAGTAGTGCAGTGTCAGGATGAGCGTTCCCAACACAAGAACAAGGAAAAGGCACTTAGGATACTCAGGGCAAAGCTTAAAGAAATGATGGAGCGTCAAAGACAGGAGGAGATTTCGGAGCAGAGAAGGCAGCAAGTGGGAACGGGAGAGCGTAGCGAGAAGATACGCACCTACAACTTCCCTCAGAACCGTGTCACTGACCACCGAATAGGATTGACCCTTTACAGGCTTGAAGATATTTTAGACGGGGACTTAGATGAGATTATAGATGCCTTGGTCGCCCACGACCAGGCGGAAAGACTCAAACGCATGGAGTAAGGAGGTAAAAGTGGTAAAAGCAGATTTGGTTGAGAGGGTGGCAGAGGCTACGGGTTTGCCCAAGGTGAAGTGTAAAGAGATAGTTGATGGCATCCTTGATGAGATCTTTAACGCTTTGGTAAGGGGAGAAAAAGTTTCCATCAGGAGGTTTGGTACCTTTGAGGTGGTGCGTTCAAACAGAACCAAGGGAAGGAATCTTCAGACTGGCGAGGAAATAGAGGTTGAACCTAAGAATGTGGTGAAGTTTCGCCCCAGCAGGCAGTTAAGAAAGGTGATTGAGTAAAAGGGATCTTTCTTTTCTTCTTTTGATCCTGATCGGGCTGCTTGCCTCATTTCTCAGGTGGAAGGGGCAAGTAGCCCTTTTAACTTCCGTCCGACATAATTTGACTGGTATTCAATCTTTCCATGGAAAAGTTCTTTCGGATGTTCTCTTTTTCTCAAAGTTTGTGGATCTTGACGTGGAAGGCTACAAGGTTAGGTGCTTTTTCAAAGGAAAGCTTCCTCCTGTGGAGTACAGGGATGTGATGGTGGTTAAAGGAGTAGCTTTTGTACCTTACTCTTACAAGAATCCGGGAAGCTTTTCCGTGGTAGACTACATGAACCGGGAAAATATAGCTCTGTATCTTAAGGTTAGGTCGTGGCAGGTGTTGAGGAAAGAACGGGGTATCCTTTCTCTTCTTCACAGTTTTAGAAGATCTTTGGCTCTTCATGCTGCGAAGTTTGACAGTCCTTTGAGGGAGTTTCTTTTATCAGTAGTGCTTGGGTTCAAAGAGGCGTCTCGGTCCTTTAAAGGTAAATTTTACAAGCTTGGCCTGGGGCATATATTCGCCATAAGCGGTCTTCACTTTGGGATATTTATTTTTGT
>WGAU01000157.1 GCA_015494645.1 Aquificota bacterium | reverse complement strand
CTTGTTTTCAATATAAATCTGTATTTAACTTTTTGGAACTTAATAGCTGAAAATATTATGGTGGGCTTGTTTGATTATGGCGTATTCTCTTCTTAGCAGTTGACAATACTTGGCTCAGGTGTCAAACATTGAACTCAGGAGGGTTTTGTTGAAGCCGAAAGTTCTTGTGGTGGACGATGAGTCGGTGAATAGAGAATTTGTCCGGCTCATTTTTGAAAGGTCGGGCTGTGAGGTGCTGGAGGCCGAAAATGGCCAAGAGGCTATTGAAGTGGCTAAAAGGGAAAAACCTGATGTTATACTTATGGACATTATTATGCCTTTTATGAACGGTCTGGAGGCCTGCCGTAAGCTTAAGAGCGATCCTGAAACTTTCAACATACCTGTTGTGATGGTTACGGCTTTGGGGGATCTTTCCCACAAGCTTGAAGGCTTCAAGGCAGGGGCAGACGAGTTCATAACCAAGCCCTTTGACAAGAACGAGCTCCTTCTCAGGGTACAAAACCTCATTAAGATAAAAAGATACAATGATCTCCTAAAAGACTACAGCAACGTATTAGAGAAAGAGGTTCAAAAGCGAACAGAAAAACTTAGGCAGGCTTACAAACAGCTTGATGAAGCTTACTACGAGCTTATCCAGCGACTTGGAAGGGCTGCTGAGTACAGAGACGATGAGACTGGGGAGCACACCAAACGAGTAGGCATCATGTGTGGCATAATGGCCAAAGCTTTAGACATGGATGAAGAGGCTGTGAAGAATCTTGAATATGCTACTCCTATGCACGATATAGGTAAGATCGGCATACCCGACAAAATTCTTTTGAAACCGGGCAAGCTAACAGAGAAAGAGTTTGAAATCATGAAGCGTCATACTATCATAGGCGCTGATATACTCAAGGGAGGTACCCATCCTGTTATGCAGATAGCCGAGAAGGTGGCCCTTGCCCATCACGAGCGTTGGGATGGCAAGGGATATCCTTATGGATTGAAGGAACAAGATATCCCCCTTGAGGGAAGGATATGTTCCCTCATTGACTTCTTTGATGCCTGCACATCCGACAGGATCTATAGGCCTGCCATGCAGGTTGATGTGGTCTTGGATATGATAAAGGATGAAAAGGGAAAGGCCTTTGATCCTAAGCTTGTGGACGTATTTTTTAAAATACTGGATGACCTTATGGAGGTTAAAAAGAGGTTCAGCCACGGGGGCAAGCCTTTAAGGATAATTGCCGATAGAGAGGTGGAGGATGAGGGTTTATAACACACTGACTAAAAAGAAAGAGGATTTTGTCCCTCTTAGGGAAAATAAAGTTGGTATGTACGTTTGTGGTGTTACGGTTTACGACTACTGCCATATAGGTCATGCCCGTTCTATCTTGGTCTTTGACATGATCTACAGGTATCTAAAGAATAAGGGCTACCAAGTGACCTATGTTAGAAACTTTACCGATGTGGACGATAAGATCATTAACAGAGCCAATAAGGAGGGAGTTAGTTCCAAAGAGATAGCGGAAAGATACATAGAGGCTTTTTATCAGGATGTGGATACCCTCGGAGCTTTGAGGCCCGATGTGGAGCCAAAAGCTACAGAGCATATTGCAGAAATGATAGAGCTTATAAAGCGTCTTGAAGATAAGGGAATAGCGTATAAAGCTGGAGAGGATGTCTATTACGAGGTGAGGAAGTTTCCGGAGTATGGCAAGCTATCGGGAAGAAGCCTTGAAGAGATGATGGCCGGTGCAAGGATTGAGGTAGACGAAAAGAAGAGAGATCCCTTAGATTTTGCTTTATGGAAAGCATCCAAACCGGGGGAACCTTGGTGGGAGTCTCCTTGGGGAAAGGGAAGACCTGGGTGGCATATAGAGTGTTCTGCCATGTCCATGAAGTATTTGGGTGAAAGTTTTGATATACATGGCGGTGGAATGGACTTGATCTTTCCCCATCACGAGAACGAGATAGCCCAGAGTGAGGGTGCTACAGGCAAACCTTTTGTGAAGTACTGGATACACAATGGATTTGTTAACATAAATAAGGAGAAAATGAGCAAGTCTTTGGGCAACATAATTCTCATAAGGGACATTCTCTCAAGATGGGATGCCGAGGTGCTGAGGCTTTTCTTGTTGAAAACCCATTACAGGAGTCCCATAGACTTTTCTTACGATTTAATGGACAGCGAGAAGGAGTCTTTAGACAGGCTTTACAGAACCAAGGAAAAGGTTGAGGATCTTCTTGCCAAGAAAACATCTGCAAGTGCTGATGAGGAAACCCAAAAAGTGGTGGAGTCAATAAAGTCATTGCATAATTCTTTCTTTGAAGCCATGGATGATGACTTCAACACGGCCCTTGCTGTGGGTAAGTTCTTTGAGGCAGCCAGAGAGTTCAACCGTTTCGTGGATAGATCCGGAGCTTCTGAAGCACAGAAGGCTTTGGTTGCCGAGGCCATGGATGCGTTTATGAAGGATGTTCAGGATGTATTTGGCATACTTCAAAAACCTGCATCCCTGTGGTTTGCTGTCCCTGAAGATGGATTGCCTTTGCCTAAAGAAGAGATAGAGAAACTTGTGGCTGAAAGGGCACAGGCAAGGAGAGAAAAGAACTTCAAAAAAGCTGATGAAATAAGGGATTATCTGAAGAGTAAAGGGATCGTTCTTGAGGACAGGCCTGATGGGACCACGGTATGGAGGCTTCAAGGCTGATAACCCTCACCACAGACTTTGGTGCG
>WGAU01000156.1 GCA_015494645.1 Aquificota bacterium | reverse complement strand
GGATGAAGGCATAGAAAACCTTCTTGATGCCCACATAACCAACCTTAGGTTCTTCAACCCAGGAACCCGTTCAGCGATTGTTTTTCCTCAAAACCTTGAAATCCTATACCAAGACCGAAACAGCCTAACGGTTAGGTTCTTCCTCCCATCAGGGAGCTACGCCACCATCCTAATAAGGAAGGCCTTGGTTATTTAACTACTTCAACAATTGAAAGAATCTTTTGATGCCTTTCTCCAAAGTTCTCTTTTCCAGTGTCAGCACAGGCTGTGGATGGGATAGGGTGCCTTTTAGTTTGACGGGTATTACGAGGGTTCCTCTTTCGGTACGAAGGAGAGAAGCTTGAGGAAGTCTTTTCAAAAGCTTCTGGGAGAAGCTGGTAGAGAGAATAAGCCTTACAGGCAAGTTCAAGGAGCCATCAAGACCAACTGTGCCTTTTACTTCTGCTTGAAGATCCTTTCCAGAAAACACGGAATCAAGAAAAACCCTTCCTTGCTTTACGGTGAATTCTCCTTCAGCTTCCTCAAACTTCAGCTCCTGCAAATCTCCAACCCCAAGTATCCTTGATAGAGCCACAGTAACTGGCGCCTTTTTCACAGCAAGGTTCCTCACGGAAAACTTGCCTTTGGCGTTTAAGTTTCTCTTGACCTCCTCCGCTTCAGTTCCTCTGCCGTTGAAGACAAATGAGGTGCTTAACGAGCCTTCAAGATAAGGGATGGCACCCAAAAGAAGATTAGTGGCATTTACAAAACCTTCGTACTGGATGGGGACTTTATTTAAATCGGATGTTAGTGCAAAAGCTACACCACCTTCCAAGGTCTTGAATTGCCCATCTTCAACGCGCAGGATGCCCTTTGAAAGGGAATACTTGAGCTTTAAACCTTCCACCGCCGCCTTTGAGTACTTCACCTTTTCCAAGTTCACAGCGCCTTTAACATCCAGCCACAAAGGGATGGGCAAAGCCGTTGTGGTTTGTTGTGAAGAAGATTTGGAGGAAGCCTCTCTTTCCGCATCCTTTTTTGGAGTATACAGTGCCCTTGCTTCTTGAACAGCTTCTTTCACATCTAAAAGCTTGCTGTACAGGTTCAAAACAACCTTTGGCTTATTTAAGTAATTCTGTACTGTACCAAACAGGGCCACATCGCTTTTGCCAAGCTTTCCCTCGAGTTTGTAGGAAATATCGACGCCCTTCATAGATGTGTCTATCTTCAATGTTGCTACAGTTTTGTCCCTTTGCATCTTGGCAATGGTCTCGGTCTTGCCTAACAGTGAAAAATTTCCTTTCTGGAAGTCCAACCTTAAGGCCGCATTGGAGGTGGCCATTACCTCAGGAAGCTCCCCCTTTTTATCCTCAAAGCTTACTTTGGCTCCCCTCACCACCACGCTTTCCACAAGCAAGGAGACAGGTAAGCTCTTCTCCTTTGGACTGCTCTTTTCCTTCTTAGGCTCAGTGGATTTCAGAAGATCCATGCTCTCGTAGTTAAAGGAACCGCCCTTTTCTCTGACTATCCTTATGTATGGTTCCACAATTTCCACTTTCTTCACAACAAATCTCTTTTGGAGCAAAGGAAGCAACCTGTACTTTAGAACAAAATCTTTAACTCTAACAAAATCTGTTTCCTCATCTTCTTCCTTTATGAAAAATCCCTTTATGTCCACCCCTGAGAAGATGCTAACACTGACATCAGAAAAGCCCACCTTCCTACCCAAGGCTTTCTCTGCAGGAGGAATGACGAGCTTTTCTATCCTTTCCTTGGTAAAGTATAGTTTCACAGCAATGTTTGCCCCTACCACGAGCAGCCCTACCAAAATCAAAATCCCTATAAAAAACTTCCTCATGATCTATCCTCCAAAGTTATTGAATTCCTATGGGATTTTTCAGCTTCAACTTTTCCATAAAAAGGGTGGAAAGATCCAGAAAGCGAAATTCCCTTGCCGCTAACACGGGAATACCCGATTGTTTCTGAACCCATTTTGCAGCTCTATCCAATCCCCAGAAGACCACTTCTGCCCCAAAGTGAGTTATGACTCCCAATTCAGGCTCAGCCTCCTTTAGTATCTCCACGGCATCGTGAAGGGACAAATGATCCAGATTTCTGGGATTTTTAAAAGTGGTGTTTATGATCAGCACGTTACATCCTTTGTAGGCTTCTCCCATGCCCTTTTGATACTTGGCATCGGTGACATAGCCCACTCTCACCCCTGAAGTCTCCACCAGCAGACCGTAGGTTTCTACTCCATGGTGAGTGTGCTTGAGAGCACCTTTTACCGTTACCGAACCAATAACATGGCAACTTCCTTCTTTAAGCACCTCAATCCTTTCAAGCTGCCTTCTGTGGTATCTAAAGATGACTGGATCGTCGCCGTTTATGGCATCTTCAGGAGCTACAACCACCCCGCCAGGATTCCATCCCCCCATGGTCCTTGCTTCAATGAGAGTGTTGACGTCGGCGCTGTGATCAAGGTGGCGATGACTCAGCACGATCCCGTCAATAGAAGCAGGATCTACTCCTACCTGTATGAGCCTTATGAAGGCCCCGGGACCTGGGTCCACATGTACCTTTGTGTTTTCCGACTCTATTAGAAAACCACCGGATGCCCTCTTTTGGGTAAAGGTTATTCTTCTGCCTCCAGAGCAGCCGAGAAAGATAATTCTCATCCTAAAAGATCCAAAACTGCCTGTGCTATGCCTTCAGGGGATAACCCCAACTCCTTTCTCAGCTCATCTGCCTTGCCATGGGAGACAAAACTGTCGGGTATGCCCATGGCCCGTCCCTTAAAAGAAGCTCCTTTTGATACAAGCAGTTCCCATACTCCACTGCCAAATCCACCTGCAACAGCATTCTCCTCAACGGTAATCACCCGTCGGCACGTGGACACAGCATCCAGTATCAGCTCTTCATCCAGTGGCTTGACAAACCTCGCATTTATCACAAGGCAAGACACCCCTTGCCTTTCCAGTTGCCTTGCAGCCTCAAGAGATCTGTAAACCATGTTGCCTACCGCCAGAATTGCCACGTCGTTTCCTTCTCTGAGGATCTCTCCCTTGCCAATTTCCATCTCTCTAAACTCTTCCGGCAGACCTACTCCTTCCGCTTTGCCCTTGGGATACCTTAAGGCAAAGGGACGGTTCTGCTGAAAAGCAGTGTAGAGAAGGTGGGCAAGCTCAGCCTCGTCTTTGGGAGCTGCCACTACCATGTTGGGGATGTGGCGTAGGTAGCTTAAGTCAAAAGAGCCGTGATGGGTAGGTCCATCCTCTCCCACTATCCCTGCCCTGTCCAAAGCGAAGACCACGGGAAGCTCTTGAAGGGCCACATCGTGAACGATTTGGTCGTAAGCCCTCTGCAGAAAGGTAGAGTAGATGGCGCATAAGGGCCTCAATCCCTGTGTGGCAAGGCCTGCGGCAAACACCACCGCGTGTTGTTCTGCTATGCCCACGTCAAAGAACCTGTCGGGAAACCTATCAGCAAACAGGGACAACCCCGTGCCGTCGGGCATGGCAGCAGTTATGGCCACTATCTTTTCATTCCTTTCCGCAAGTCTAACGGCAGTTTCGCTGAAGGCCTTGGTGTAGGTTAGACCTTCCTGTCTTTTGGGCTTGCCCGTTTTTATGTTGAAGGGACCTACCCCATGAAACCTACGGGGATCTTTCTCAGCAGGAGGATACCCCTTGCCCTTCTTGGTAAGGACATGGACAAGGATGGGTTCTTTTGCTCTCTTTACCTGTTTGAAGGTAGATACAAGCTCCTTCAGCTTGTGTCCCCTGACGGGACCGACGTATCTAAAGCCCAGCTCCTCAAAGAGCACACCGGGGGTGAAGAAGCTTTTGAAAGACTCCTCCGCCCTCTTGAACAGTGAAAGCAGAGCATCTCCACCGGGCTTGCTTTCAAGATGTCTCTTAACCTCTTCCCTCAGCTTTAGATACATGGGATCGGCAAGTCTGCGGGATAGATAGTGGGAAAGGGCGCCGCTTGTGGGGGATATGGAAAACTCGTTGTCGTTGAGAACCACCACAAGGTCCCGCTCCTCGTCTCCGGCATGGTTTAACCCTTCCCACGATAAACCTCCAGTCAGGGAGCCATCCCCGACCACAGCTACCACTTTGAAGTTCTCCCTCTTTAGGTCTCGGCCCACAGCCATACCAAGAGCCGCCGATATGGCTGTGCAGGCATGACCTGTGCCGAAGGAATCATACTCGCTTTCAGAGGGCTTGGGAAAACCAGATATACCACCTCTCTGTCTTAGAGTGGAAAACTCTCTGCGCCTGCCGGTGAGTATTTTGTAAACATAGCTCTGATGTCCCACATCCCATACGATTTTATCCTTCGGAGGGTCAAAAACGTAAAGCAACGCTATGGTAAGCTCCACTACACCTAAGGATGGAGCCAGGTGCCCTCCAGTTTGAGAAACTATCCTGACTATGTAATCTCTGACCTCCTGTGCAAGTAGTTCAAGATCCTCTAATCTCAGATCCTTCAGATCGGAGGGAAAGTTTATCTTCGAAAGGATACCTTCCTTTATCTGTCCCTCTCCAGCACGTAGTCTGCCAAGTCCTTCAGCATCCAACACTTTTTCTCCTCAAAAATGTCTAATGCAGCCTTGGCTTTTTCCACCAGATCCCTTGCCCTTTTCCTTGAAGCCTCAAGACCCACAGCGGCAGGATAGGTTGACTTTTTTAACTGGCTATCCCTTTTGACAGGTTTTCCCAGCTTTTTCTCGTCCCCAATCTCCCCTAAGATGTCGTCAACTATTTGGAAGGCAAGCCCTAAGTTTCTTCCGTAAAGGGATAGCCTTTCAACCTCCCTGTACCCGGCACCCGCAAGGAGTGCTCCTGCCTTTAGAGAAACCTCTATCATCTTTGCCGTTTTGTTCAGATGTATAAACTCCACCTCTTCAACAGAAGGGGTTTCTCTGCCCTCCCCTTCAATGTCTGCAACCTGTCCCCCCACCATCCCCCTGGTACCCGAAGCCTTGGCAATTTCGTTAACCACCATCATAATCCTTGGCAGACTGGGATCTCTGTAAGCTGAAAGGGTAGTGAGGGCCTCAAAGGCCATAGAGAGAAGACCGTCTCCTGCAAGAACGGCTATGGCTTCCCCAAACACCTTGTGCACCGTAGGCCTTCCCCTTCTGAAATCATCGTCGTCCATGCAAGGTAGATCATCGTGGATTAAAGAGTAGGTGTGGATCATTTCTATAGCACATGCGGCAGGTAGTACATCCACATCCTCAGCATCTACCACTTCTGCAGCAGCAATACACAGTATGGGTCTTATCCTCTTTCCTCCGGGGAAAAGAGCGTACCTTATGGCCCTGTGAACCGTTTGAGGAGGTTCGTCTTCAGAAGGGACAAAGTTGTCAAGCCACTCATCCACTAGTCTCTTTTTGGACTCAATGTAGGAAAAGAGCTTGGAATAGCACTCCATCACTCAAAAGGCTCCGTTCTGTAGCCATTCTCCTCTTTTATGAGGATTTCCACCTTCTTCTCCGCTTCGTCCAGCATTCTTTCGCACTCCTTCACCAAGCGCATCCCTTCCTCAAAGAGCTTTATACTCTCATCTAGCTCCAAATCCCCAGATTCTAAACGTTTGACTATCTCCTCTATCCTCTCAAGGGCCTCTTCAAACTTCACTTTCTCAACCCCGATTTGCCAAACCTTCTGCAGAGTTCTTCATACACAGCCACAGGAGCTATGTCAAAATAGCCCAGTGCCACAAGGGTATGAAACAAAAGGTCTGCCACTTCGTAAACGATTTCTTCTTCCTTTTCGTTCTTGCAGGCTATGATCACCTCGGATGCCTCCTCGCCGATTTTCTTAAGGATCTTGTCAAGGCCTTTTCTAAACAGGGAAGCGGTGTAAGAGTTGGGGTTGTTTATGTCCCTCTTTCTATCTAAGATCACCTCATATACCCTCTCCAAGATAGAACAGTCACAGGGGTATTCCACCTTTTCCGCTTTTTCAAGCTCTACCCCTCCAATATCCCTGTAGAAACAGCTTCTGTGGCCTGTGTGACAGGCGGGACCGGAGGGTTTTACCAGCAAAAGCAGGGTATCCGCATCGCAGTCCACAAGTATTCTCTTCACCTCAAGGGTGTTCCCAGACTCCTCTCCTTTCATCCACAGCCTCTTCCTTTTCCTTGAGTAAAAGTGGGCCTTTCCAGTGACTAAGGTCCTTTCTAAAGCCTCTCTGTTCATATAGGCAACCATAAGGACGTCCTTTGTCTCCTCATCCTGAACCACCACAGGAATTAATCCCCTATCGTCCCATGCAAGCTCCATGACTTTAAACCTCCCTCAGAATGGTCCGGTCCATGTTGAAGGCAAAGGCTCATCAGGAGTCATGAGTATGTAACCCACAAGCTCGTTCATAAGTCTCTCTTTGTCCTTCGGCAAATCTGCCTTTATGGGAACTAAGTTAGAAACGTGGTTGGATCTAAAGACTGTCTCTACCTCTATGCCTTCAACGAACCTCAGCATCTCCTTCATAATCCCCTTCTGGGTGGGAATCCTGAAAATTCCTCTCTTCGCCTGAAAGTGAAGCACCGTCTTCGGAATGAGCATAAGCGTCAGGGCAGCGGTGTAGTGGGGACAGGAAAGATTCACCACCTTGGCGCTCTCAAGGGCGTGCTCTTCCCAGAGATCCTTTCCCCCAAGCCCTAAGATAAAGGTAGTTGATATTACAAATCCAACTTCCCTGCCTTTGTTGAGGGCTTCTACCGTATCTTTCTGGGTAACCCCTTTCTTTACAAAGCTTAAAACCTTATCGGAGCCACTCTCCACCCCCACATAAAGTATTGTAAGTCCAGCTTCCCTTAATTTTATCAACTCCGTCTCACTCTTCTCCAAAAGGTTTTGGGGAGTGGCATAGGTAGCAACCCTCTCAAGTTTGGGTAAACGGGTGTACAAACGCTCAAGTATCTTCAAAAGATGATCTGTAGGCAAACATAGGGGATCTCCGTCTGCCAAAAAAACCCTCCTTACAAAGGGATACTCTTGAGAAGCCCAGTCTATCTCTTCAAAAACCTCATCCAATGGTTTAACAGAAAATCTTTTCATCTTGTACATGCCGCAAAAAGTGCACCTGTTGTAGGAGCACCCTAAGGTTATCTGAAATATAAGAGATCTTGCTTCACTCGGAGGCCTAAACACAGGTTCTTGATACCTTATCATTCGTCCACACCCTTGGCCATTCTGTATCCAACCAAAGCGGTTAGTATAACAGGAAGTGCAGCTGCAGCAAGGGGATTCATAATGCTTTCCCTTCCTAAATATGAAAACCCGTAAAATACACTGTAAAAGGCCACCGCAAGCCCCAGTCCCTTGACAAAAGCCAAAGCTACCTGACCCTTTCTTGGCTCAGATATGCCCATGGGAAAGGCAAAAAGCACCATCACAACAGGAGTAAGCGATAGCGCCATCCTGTTGCCAATCTCCCACAAGTATTCCCTGACAGAGATCCCTTCCCGGTACAGATCGTAGGCTACAGAAATGAGCTCTCCCATCCCCATTTCGTCAGGTCCCTTCCTCCTGCCCGAAAGATCCTCCGGTGATGGGAGAAAGTCCATCTGCAGATGCCTCAGCTTACGATACTCCTTCTCAGACCAGAACCGGCCCTTGCCTATCCACCTCTTCCTATCCCATACCAAAAGGGAAGCGGCGTATAGTGTGGTATTGTCAGGGTTAAAACACCTTACATCCTTAAGAAGCTTTCTTTGTTCATCAAAGTAGCCAATATAGCAGAAGTAACCGCTGGCCTTTATCCATATCCCCACAGGAGTAAACATCTTCGCCCGTTTTTCCCCCTTTATCTCAACCTTGTAGGTTTCCTTAGACAAAGCTAACAGATGTGGAGCGATATAGAAGGCGTTAACCGCAAGAAAAAAGGAAAGCACCAAAGCTTGCTGAAGGAGGGGGCGTAGGTAAACCCCCAGTCTTATTCCCAAGGAGCGCAAAATCACAGGCTCAAGATGCTTGGAAGATATAGCTAAAAAAAGCATAACCGAAACCAGAATGGCCATGCTCCCAAGCTCTTTCACACCGTAGGGCAATTTGAGAAGAGCCACCTTAAGAGCCACAAAAGCAGAGACTCGCCTTTCCAAGGCATCGTCCACCACATCAAGAAAGGCACCTAAGGTGTAAACGGAGCATAGGGCAAAAAAAACGAATAGAAATAGCTTGGCATGCTCCCTGTGGATGTACCTTTCAAATCTGGTCCACTCTTTTAACAAACAAGAACCCTCCCACAGCTCCCAGTATAATGTTAGGCATCCACGCCGCTATTACCGGGGGAATCCCCCTGTACACCAAGCTTTGAAAGAAGGACAGAATGGCGTAGTAAGAGAGGAAAATGGCTACCGAGATGACCATGGAACTCCATCTGCCCTCCCTATGGAATAGCATCGAAAACGGTATAGAGAGCAGGGCAAATACCAAGGGGGAAAATGCCAAAGCAAACCTTTTGTGAAAATGCATGAGGGTGTTGAGATAAGTCTTTCTTTTTACATAGCGTTTCTCCCTTTTCAGCCTTTCAATCAAAGCCCCAAGGGGAAGCTCCCTTTTGAGAGGCTTACCCAAAAGCCCTTTTTCTCCTGTGGCAATGCGCCGATTTAACTTGTCAAACAGAAGTACATCCCTTTTGCCATCGTTGGAAAAGCTCAACACCCTTCCTTTGAAAAGCCTAAGTGTAAGTCCTCCTTCGGCAGAGTGCTCTATTCTGCCTTTCTTCGCCTCAATTATTGTGGTTTTCCCTTTCTTTCTCACATCAAAAATAAAAAGATTCCGTATCCAGTCTCCTTCTACCTCTGAAGCGTATATTTCCAGTCTCCCAAAGAGCTTTGAAAATCCACCGGAAACAACTC
>WGAU01000155.1 GCA_015494645.1 Aquificota bacterium | reverse complement strand
CTCCCACTACTATGTCAGCGGAAGCCCAGAAAGCCTGCATGCCGCCCTAATGAACATAGCTACCAACGCCAAAGATGCCATGCCCAACGGCGGCCAGCTTCACATCACCCTGAAAAAGGAAAGCTTTGACTTACAACCCTTACTGTCTCCCTATCCCAACCCAGCAGTGGTTGTGGAAATTTCCGATACGGGATGTGGAATACCCGAGGAGTATCTTGACAAAATCTTTGATCCCTTTTTCACCACCAAAGGTGACAGGGGAACGGGATTAGGGCTGTATCAGACCTTTAACATCGTAAAATCCATGGGTGGAACCATAGATGTAGAAAGCAAGGTGAACAGGGGAACCACCTTCAGGATCTTTCTGCCCGAAGCCACCCCCACCACAGGAGAAGTTGTCTCAATAGACACATCACCGCCGATGTATCCGGAACTTGATGTAAAGGGCAAGGTTCTGGTGGTAGAGGACAACGAACCCCTCCTTGCTGCGGTCATAGAAATGCTCTCAGGCTTAAGCATAGCCGCGGATGGATTCACTAAGGCAGAGGACGCCATAAGACACTTTGAAAACAACAAGGGCGACTACGAAATTCTCATAACCGACATAGTAATGCCCAAGGTGGATGGACTAACCCTTGCAGACAGGCTCAAGCTTATAAAACCTGATCTTAAAATCATCTACACCACAGGATACACTGACAAGGCACAGGAAGTTTTCTCCAGAACCCAAGAGAAGAACTGCATACTACTTCTTAAGCCCTTTACTATCTTTGATCTCGCCAACGCCATACAAAGAATAAGTTGACCTGTAAAACATCATTGTGTTATTCTCTTGCGTAGTCCTAAACCATCTTCTCTAAGGGGGATGCCATGGGGCAAAAGAGTATCAACATCAGGAACGTTGGTTTATTTGCAGACGGAGGAACAGGTAAAACTACACTGGCCGAAGCCATGCTTTTCAATGCAAAGGTTATAAGCAGAATGGGAAGCGTGGCCGACGGCAATACAGTTATGGATTACGACGATGAGGAAAAAGAAAGGGGTTGCTCCTTGGGCTTAGCAGTGGCCCACTTCAACTGGAAGGATTGTAAAATCAATCTCATAGACACACCCGGATACGCCAACTTTATTTCCGACACTTACGGCGCTCTAAGGGTGGTGGATGGAGCTGTAGTATTGGTATCCGCAGTAGATGGAGTAAAGGTCCAGACAGAAAAGCTGTGGGGACTGATGAACCAGTACAACCTTCCAAGGATCATCTTCGTAAACGAAATGGACAAGCCCAATGCTAACTTTGAAAGGTCCCTTGAGGATATAAAGGAAAGTCTTGGCATAAAGCCTACCCCTATTCAGATACCCATAGTTGAGGGAGAACAGTTTGTTGGAATTTACAATCTGCTTGCACGAAAGGCCTTCTACTTTGAAGATGGAAAGATGGTGGAGAAAGAAGCTCCCGAGTCCTTAAAAGACACTATAGAAAACCTAAGAGAAGCCCTTATTGAGAACATAGCGGAAACCAAAGACGAGCTACTTGAAAAGTACCTTGAGGGTGAAGAACTTACAAGGGAAGAACTGATTCCCGCTTTTAAAGAGGCCATACTAAACGGCACTCTGTTCCCCGTCATGGTAGGATCTGCCCTTCATAACAAGGGAGTAGATTTGTTGATGGACAAGATCGTGGAACTGCTTCCCTCCCCTGATGAGAGGCCTCCTGTTAAAGGCATCAATCCAGAAACAGGAGAAGAAGAGGATAGAAAGCCTTCCGAAGAAGAGCCTTTCTCTGCCCTTGTATTTAAAACCTTCTCCGATCCTTACGCGGGTAAGATCTCCCTCATAAGGGTATTCTCAGGAAAGGCCAGTCCTGACACGGTGGTGCTTAACCCTAATAAGGACGTAAAGGAAAAGCTTTCCAAACCAGTATTTCTTATAGGCAAGGAACAAAAGCCTGCGCCAGAGCTTAAAGCAGGAGATATCGTCGCAATACCAAAACTTAAAGAGACAGGCACCGGAGATACCCTATGCGATCCATCAGCTCCCATAAAGTTCCCCGAAATAGAATTCCCCAAACCTATCCTCTCTTTTGCCATAAAAGCCAAAAGCCGCTCCGATGAAGAAAAAATTTCAACTGCATTACAAAGAGCCTTGGAAGAGGACATGTCCCTTGAAGTGAGAAGAGATCCCCAAACCAAGGAGCTTCTCATATCTGGGCTGGGCCAGATGCACATAGAGACTGTAGTAAACAAGATGAAAAGAAGGTACGGTGTGGAGGTAGAACTGCAAAAACCCAAGGTGCCC
>WGAU01000154.1 GCA_015494645.1 Aquificota bacterium | reverse complement strand
AGAGGTGGTGGTAACTGCTACAGCTACCAAGACCCCCGTCAAGAAACTTCCTGTAAACGTGCAAATCATCACAAAGGACGAAATTGAAAGATCCAGCGCCGATAACCTGGGAGACCTGCTTGAAGAGAAGCTCCCCGGTCATATCCATAAGTATCCTGGTATTTTGACGAGCGTGGGCATAAGAGGATTCAGGACTGACACACACGGTACCGACATCAAGGGAAGGGTTCTCATCCTCATTGACGGCCATAGGGCAGGAACAGGTAACGTAGCAGAAATCCCCCTTGAAAACGTTGAAAGGATAGAAATCGTGAGGGGACCAGCCTCCGTTATTTACGGATCAGCCGCTATGGGAGGAGTGGTAAACATAATAACCAAAAAGGGCAAAGGAAGACCTTCTGTATCCGCTGGAACCGAGTACGGGAGTTGGGATTACAATAAGCAGTGGGCAAAAACAGAAGGAGAATGGGGTAAGTTTAACTTTTCAGCGAGCATTTCTAAAGCCCAGAGGAACGACTACAAAACAGGAAACGGAGACGAGGTGAACAACACCGACTACCACGACTGGAAAGGAGCTTTTCGCATTGGCTTCACACCAAGACAGGGACACGAAATCAGTCTAACGGGACAGTTAACGGAGATCTGGAGAGTAGGAAGCCCCGGTCCAAGCTACAGTCCCGATGACAACGACTACAAAGATGTGAGAAGGAAGTACATATCCTTAGCATACGACGCCCAGTGGAACGAAAAGATCTCTACCCATGTAAGCTACTACTATGTACAGGATTCCAGCGAATGGCACGATCCCGATGAAGCCTACGGCTACTTCCAAACCAAAACCATAACCAACACCCAAGGATTAAGGCTTAAAGGCATATTCTCCCTTAACAAACTGCTAAGGATAACTGCCGGAGCTGATTGGGATGGTATAAGAACCAAAAATGCAAAGTACCCCTCTGGCACTCCTTGGTCTCCCAATGCCGCCTACGATAACTACGCAGGATACCTTCAAGCCGAAATAAACTGGAACAAGCTCTACGTGCTTGCAGGAGCAAGGTACGACTACTGGAAAGAAGAACTGAGACCAACTCAACAAATGGTTTTGAGAAGCGACGAAGAAGATTACGACCATATAACATGGAGGACGGGAGCCTCCTACCAAATACTCCCATGGCTCAAGATCAGGGTTGCGGTGGGAACTGCCTTCAGAACACCCACAGCAGACGAAATATCGGGGCGCTTTGAAAGATCATGGAGCAGGATAATAGGCAACCCTGATTTAGATCCAGAGACGTCCACCACATACGAAATGGGCTTTGACATCATCAAAGGAAGCCTCCGAGCTGGAGCCGACTACTTCCGCACAGTTTATGAGGACAGAATAGCAGGAGGTTTCCCTACCTGCCTGTACGGAGACTGCAGTTGGACAACCTTCAAGAATGTTGACGGAGCAACCTTGGAAGGTATTGAATTCTATGCATCCTACGATGCAGGGGAGTTGCTGGAGCTTCCCTTCATGATAAAACCCTACGTAAATGGTATAACTTATACAAAGAGAAAGATTGATGACAGGGATTACAGAAACAGCCTTGGCGACGACACTGTTCCTTACGTGTCAAAGTGGAACATCACAGGAGGACTGGACGTGGGAATCCCCGAAAAGCTGATGGCCAACCTTTCCTTTCTCTACGTAGGCAAGCAGAAAGTACAGGAATGGAACTGGACAGACCCCAACTACAAAAAGGCCGTTAACAAGGGTGGTTTCACCATTTTTAACGCATCCCTCCACTGGAAAGTATGCAAACATGCAAAGCTCTTTCTCAAAGTAAACAACCTATTTGATAAAGAATACTCTTTCGTGAAGTACTATCCCATGCCCGGCAGAACCTGGAGGGCTGGCGTTGAAGTCACCTTCTAAGCTTTCTGTCCTTGTACTTCTGGGCTTTTCCGCAGCCCTCCTCGCCCACCCTATACCGAAGAGAATCGTCTCTTTAGCCCCATCGCTAACCGACAGCTTGTGTCTATTAGGAGCCAAGGAAAGAATCGTCGGCTGCACAACCTACTGCAAAAGAGAAGATCTTGCGCATGTTCCAAGGGTGGGAAATGTTCGGGAAGTCAGTGTTGAAAAGATAGTCATGCTAAAACCCGATGTGGTCTTAGCCACAACCCTCACCAACCTAAAAGCTGTGGAAAAGCTCCGCAATATGGGATACAAAGTAGAAGTGTTTCCCTATCCCATAAGCTTTGAAGACATCTGTCAGCAGTTTCTGAAGCTTGGAAGGATAACAGGAGCTGTGGAAAAAGCCCGTCTCATAGTGAAAAAGGCAAAAGAAGAAGTAAGTAAAATCACAACACTCACCAAATCCCTGAAAAAGATTCGCGTTTTCGTTGAAATCGGCGCAAATCCTCTGTTTACAATAACGAAGAAAACATACATAAACGATCTCATAGAAAAGGCTGGAGGGATAAACATAGCCTTTGACTCAGAAAGTGGCTTATACAGCAGAGAAAAGGTAGTGGAAAAAAACCCCGATGTAATAATCATAACCGACATGGGCATCCTTAGCGAAAGGGAAAAAGAATTCTGGATGAAATTCAAGGAAATGAAAGCAGTTAAAAACCGTAGAATTTACGTTGTAGACTCCTACAAACTCTGCAATCCAACCCCGTTCTCCTTTGTGGAAAGCTTAAGAGAAATCACTCTAATTCTCCATCCAGAACTCGCAGGTAAGATCTGATGCACAACAGGCAAAAGTTTGTTGTCGCACTCGTTGTACTAATAACCTCCCTTTTCCTCTCCCTATCCGTAGGCTCCAGTGGCTTCAACCTCAATCCCACCCTTGTCAAGGAACTGAGACTTCCCCGTACCCTGTTAGGACTTTCCGTTGGAGGGGGACTGAGCCTGTCCGGTGTACTCCTTCAAGGCCTTTTCAGAAACCCGCTGGTGGAACCGTACACCCTTGGCATATCTGGAGGAGCCGCCCTTTTCGTCTCCCTTGGTATAGTTATGCACCTTCCACAAACCATGGGATGGGGTGTTGTTCCTTTTCTGGGTTTTGCAGGTGCCCTCGCCACTATTCTGACGGTTTACATTCTCAGCACGAAAAAAGGCTCCCTGAGAGTACACAACATGCTGCTAATCGGCGTGATGATTAGTTTCATATCCTCATCGCTTATCATGCTCGTCATGGCTGTATCCAAAGTAGAAGATCTGCACGGAATAATCTTCTGGATAATGGGATCCCTGGAAGGCGTAAGCAAATGGACCATAGCGGTCTGCATAACAATCCTTTTAATAGGAACCACATTGGCTTACCTTTTCGTCTGGGATCTAAACGCTCTAATGCTTGGGGAAGAAGAAGCCATACATTTAGGGGTAAACGTGGAAGTACTTAAAAAAGCCCTATTCTTTACAGCCTCTCTAATAACGGGAGTCTGTGTCTCCTCTTCAGGGATCATTGGCTTTGTAGGGCTTGTCGTGCCACACTTTGTGAGAATCATATTCGGCCACGACCACAGAGTTGTGATACCAGCATCCGTGGTCTCTGGCGCATCCTTTCTGGTGTTATGCGACACCTTAGCAAGGGTGGTTGTGCCTCCTATGGAGCTACCCGTGGGAGTAATAACCGGTGTAGTGGGAGGAATTCTTTTCATATACGCCCTCATTCGCAGACAGGTGTAAGGTGGCTGTTCTTGAAGCCGTTAACCTAAAATGTGGCTATGGTGAATTTGAAATTAATGTAAATAGGATTACAGTTAAACCTGGCACCTTCACCGCCGTTGTTGGTCCAAATGGCGCAGGCAAAACCACACTGATAAAAGCGCTGGGAAGGGTGTTGAAACCCAAACAAGGACAAGTGCTTTTAGAGGGAAAAGACATATGGAGCATGAAGCCTAAAGACTTCTCAAAGAAAGTTGCCGTGGTGCCCCAGGATGTTCCCAATGTACCATTAAAAACAAGAGAATTCGTGCTTTTGGGAAGAATACCTTACCACAAAAGATTCCAGCTAAAGGAAACCAGAAGGGACATTGAAGCAGCCCAGATGGCCTTGAAGATGGTGGATATAGAACACTTGTCAGAAAAGTCCCTTAGCTTTCTGAGCGGAGGCGAGAGACAGTTAGCAGCCATTGCAAAGGCTTTAGCACAGGAACCTGAAATTCTCATGCTGGACGAGCCAGTGTCCCATCTTGATATATCCCGTCAGCTTAAGATCCTTGAACTGCTCATCAAGTTGAAGAGGAACAACATTGCCATTATAGCCGTTCTGCACGAGCTAAACATTGCTTCCGAATTCTGCGACATTATTATCCTCATGAAGAAGGGCATGGTAGTTTATCAGGGAACTCCCCATCAGGTTTTAGAACCAGACATATTAAAAGAAGTTTATGGCGTTGATCTTCTGGTGGAAAAACATCCTGTATCATCCAGACCACATGTAATGATTACAAGGAGCACACCCCCTTGAAAAAGGCCCTATTCTGGCTGATCTCTACCGCCATACACCTTGCAGTTTTATTCATCACCCTACCGGACAATGCACCAAAATATGTGGTAAAAAGCCCTTCTGTGCTCAAGGTAAGGTTATTAGGGATCATATCC
>WGAU01000153.1 GCA_015494645.1 Aquificota bacterium | reverse complement strand
TTGTAAGGGTGAAAGCCATCCACATCCTTAGAGGGGTCTATGGCGTAAAGAAGGTCAAGGGTCTTATCTTTGATGCCATCAGGCAAGGGAAGCTGAAGGAGTATCCCATCCACATCCTCCTTCTCGTTGAGCTCCCTTATGGTGGAAAGAACCGTCCCAAAATCCACATCTTCAGGAAACCTACAGGAAAAGGACCTTATGCCCACCTTCTCACAGGCTTCCTGCTTCTTAGAAACGTATATCTGCGATGCGGGATCATTACCCACCAACAGCACTGCAAGCCCCGGTGGACGCCTTCCATCCCCCAGAAAGCTTTCTATCCTTTTTCTAACGCTTGAAAGAACCTCCTCGGCAAGTTCTTTACCAGAGAGTATCTTGGTTTCCATTACCTTGGCCTTCCTCCCTCAAGAAGAGTCTCTCAATCTTTAAGCACTTGCCGCTTTCCTCATCAATATCTAAAACCACTCCGTTGAGCATCACGGGACCTTTGGCAACCTTAAACTTTCTTGGGATATGGTATATCATCCTGTCCAGCACATCCTTAAACTCCATACCTATAGAAGAGTTCAAAGCCCCCGTCATACCCACATCTGTTATGAAGCCTGTAAAATTGTCCAGCACCCTCTCATCTGCCGTTTGAACATGAGTGTGGGTTCCTAAAACAGCACTCACCCTTCCTGTAAGATAAAAGGCGAGAAGTGACTTCTCCGCAGTAGCCTCAGCATGAAAGTCAACTATCCTCACCTTAACACCGTCCCCTATAACTTTTAACAGTGCATCGGCTGTGCGAAAGGGGCAGTCCAAACACTCCATAAAGATCCTTCCCTGAAGGTTTATCACCGCAACGGGAGTTTCCCCAACATGGGTCAACAGCCATCCCCTTCCGGGAACTCCCTCGGGATAGTTGGCAGGACGCAACACTTGGGTAAAAGAATCCATCTCCTTCACAAACTCCTTTTTGTCCCATATGTGATTGCCACTGGTCATTACATCAACGCCTAAAGACAGAAGCTCGTTGTAAACATCCTTTGTAAGGCCAAAACCACCGGCGGCGTTTTCAACATTGGCTATCACAAGATCAGGGGAAAACTCCTCCTTCAACTGGGAAAGCCACTGCCTAAGAGCCCTTCTTCCTGGCTTTCCCACAACATCTCCTATGAACAGTACCCTCATGTGGCGTACTCCACAGCCCTGGTCTCCCTGATCACATGCACCTTAATCTGACCTGGATAGGTGAGCTGATCCTTGAGCTGCTTGGCAATCTCCTTGGCCAAGAAGTAGGTATCTTCGTCGCTTATCTCCTCAGGTATAACTATGACCCTAAGTTCCCTGCCAGCCTGTATAGCGTAAGCCCTCTCAACCCCATCAAAGGACTGTGCTATCTCCTCCATCTTGGCAATGCGCTTTAGATAAGCCTCCACCATCTCCCTTCTGGCACCAGGCCTTGCCGCTGAAAGGGCATCTGCCGCAGCTAAGAGAACCGCCTCGGGTGTGGCGGGCTCCACCTCTCCGTGGTGGGAAGCAATGGCGTTGACCACCCTATCAGACTCTCCGTACTTCTTGGCAAGCTCAGCACCTATCAGGGCATGGGAACCCTCTATCTCATGATCCACCGCTTTGCCTATGTCGTGGAGCAAACCTATCCTCTTGGCAAAGGGAACATCCAAGCCCAACTCCGCTGCCATTATGCCACAGAAGGTGGCTACCTCTCGGGAATGATCAAGCATGTTCTGGGCATAGCTGGTCCTGAAGTGTAGCCTTCCCACAAGCCTAACAAGTTCGGGATGCAAATTGTGTATGCCCAGTTCAAAAACCGTGGCCTCACCCAGCTCTTTTATGTAGTTATCAACCTCTCTACGCTTCCTCTTTACCATTTCTTCTATGCTTGCCGGATGTATCCTTCCATCTTTAACCAGCGCCTCAAGGGCCCTTCTGGCAATCTCTCTTCTCACCGGATCGTGGCAGGAGAGAACCACCGTCTCCGGAGTGTCGTCTATTATAAGATCCACTCCTGTGGCAGCTTCAAAGGCCCTGATGTTCCTACCCTCTCTACCTATAATCCTGCCCTTCATCTCATCAGAAGGAAGATGCACCACCGAAACAGTAATTTCAGCTACCTCTTCAGCCGCATACCTCTGAACCGCGGTAGCGATGATCTCCTTGGCCTTTTTATCCGCTGTCTCCTTTGCTTCCTCCTCTATGGCCCTAACAATCTCGTAAGCCTCTCTTCTTGCCTCATCTATCATGGCATTCTTAAGGGCTTCTTTCGCCTCCTCCTCGGTCATCTTGGCCACCTCCTGGAGCTTTCTTTTAACCTCCTCCTTGGTCTCCTCTATCTCCTTCCGTTCCTCCTCAAGTTCCTTCCTCACCTGCTCTATTTCCGATTCCTTCTTCTTTAACTCCTCCTCAAAGAGCTTAAGTTCCTTCTCCTTCATCTCCAAGTTCTGATAGCGCCTCTCAATGTTCTCCTCCTTCAAATTCAACCTGCTTTCCATTTTCTCCAATTCCAAGCGCTTGTGGCGCAGCTCTTCCTCCATTTGGGCCCTTTCCCTGTGTATCTCTTCTTTAGCCTCCAGCAGTTTCTCCTTCTTGAGCGCTTCAGCCTCCTTCTTAGCCTCCTCTATGATTTTGGCCGCTTCCCTTCTCGCTTCGTTAAACTGCTCCTTAGAAGCGCTCTGATGGTAGTTGTAGATTATAAAGCCACCAGCTGCGGCCCCTATGATCACTCCCAGAACCAAAAGTGCCAATCCACCCATCTTATCTTCCTCCTTCACGCCAAGATTTTTGTTGAAACCGCAGGCCTCAAAAGACGAGACTCCGTAACTACCACGTCAACGGGTACATCCCACGGATCCCTGGGCAAGGACCCCACTAGCTGCACATCAAAACAAACCCCCACCGCCACTTGATGGGGAAGCTTCTTCTTCAAAAGCCTATCGTAGTAACCCCCTCCGTAACCCAACCTGTAGCCCTCTTCATCATAGGCAACAGCTGGAACCACAAAGAGATCCATCTCCTCAAAAGTAAAGGGAGCCTCTTCAGGTTCCATTATGCCAAAGGCACCTTTAACCAAAACGCCATCCACCCTTCCAAACTTAAGGTCTCTTCCAACCACCTTCGGAAGAAAGAAACTCTTGCTAATCATGTTAACAAGGGGAAGGGGATCAAGCTCCCCCTTTATGGGATAGTAAATGGCTATATTTTTAGCCAGTCTCACCTCCCTAAAAGCCAGACACTTTTCAAGTACTATCACCCCCTTTCTTTCCCGCTCTTCCCTGCTAAGAACAAGCCTTTTATTAAGCATCCTTTTCCTCAGAGTATCTTTCATTCCAAAGCTCCTTAAGCCTTTGCTTTACCTTGGCTTCTCTTCCAATATCTTTGGGTTTGTAAAATATCGCATCATAAGGCATGTACCGCTGCTTAACAAATCCACCGGGATAGTCATGGGGATACAGATACCTTTCACTACTTTTCCTTTTCTGCCAAGCATGAGAATCCATCAGATGAACAGGAACCCCTTCCAAAGGATGCTCTTCAACCCAACTTTTTGCCCTTTTAAGGGCTTCGTAACAGGAGTTACTCTTGGGAGCCGTTGCCAAGTAAACAGTGGCAAAGGCCAAAATTAACTCCCCCTCAGGCACTCCCACATGGGAAACTCCCACATGGGCAGCAGCAGCCACCAGCATGGCCACAGGGTCCGCCATACCCACATCCTCTGCGGCAAGGATAAGGAGCCTCCTGGTAATGAACAGTGGATCCTCTCCTGCCTCAAGCATAACCGCCAACCAGTACAAAGCTGCATCCGGATCCGATCCTCTAACGCTTTTTATAAAAGCAGATATAACGTTGTAGTGATCGTCCCTGTCGTAACGAAGATGAGGCTTGCTTCCAAGGGCCTTAAAAACATCTTCCATAGTCACCTCACCCTCTGAACATGTTTCCAACACCAGTTCTAAAAGCCCCAAGGCCCTTCTCGCATCTCCCCCAGCCCTCGCAGCAATTTCCTCCAGAACCTCACCAGGAAAGGATTTCTCCCTTTGAACTTTCCTCAGGGCATTTCTCAAAACCTGAACTACCTCATCTCTCTTGAGAGGCTTAAACTCAAAGACCAGAACACGGGACAGAAGAGCCTTGTTCAAAGCAAATATGGGATTCTCAGTAGAAGCACCTATCAAAACCAGCAGTCCATCCTCAAGATAGGGAAGGAGCACATCCTGCTGAGCCCTGTTGAACCTGTGTATCTCGTCAAGAAAGAGGACCGTTTTTCTGCCCATGCGTTTAAGTGTTTCCGCTTCCTTCGCAAGCCTCTTTATCTCCTGAACCCCGCAGTTAACAGCGGAAAGCTTTACAAAGTTTGCCTTTGCTCTCGAAGCCAGCAACTCAGCCACAAGGGTTTTTCCTGTTCCGGGAGGACCGTAAAATATGAGGGAAGGGAACTCCCCTTTGTCAAAAAGGATTCTGAGGGGAGCCTTGGACCCCAGAAGATGCCCCTGCCCAACAACTTCTTCTATATCAACGGGTTTAACCCTTTTATACAAAGGCTCATACATAGCAAACACCTAAGGTGGATAAAACAATTTAGGGGAGGGAAATCTATATTTTAAAGCCGCTAAATGCGGCGGTTAAGTGCCTCCCCTTGCCTTTACAAAATTAGCAATCTGCAAAGCCTCGTCAAGCTTTTGACTCAGCTCTGCTCTGTATCTGTTGTACTTGTTACTCAGTTTAAGGTAATCCCAAGAAATTTTCAATAGAAGAGGAAGAACTTCCTTATCCTCAAGGAGCTTATACGCTATATATTTAGCGCTTCCCTCGTCAAAAACTTGAGTAAAAACTTTCTCAAGGTACCGGGACAGTACCTCAACCTCCTCCTGTTTCCTGAAAGGTCCCCGCACCCTCACCGATTTACCGAAAATCACTATGTTAAAATCCCTACTCAACGTACCGACCTCTTTCCACAAGATCTTCAAGGTCCTCTATGAGCTTGATAAGCCCCATGAGCATCCTCTTAACTTCGTCCCTTTCCCGTTCCAAAGAAGCTATCCTTTCCTCAGCAGCTTCCAGCCTCTCGGAAAGGGAACGATTCTCCTCCTTAAGGGTCTCCACCGCATCGCCAATCTCAGAAAGAAGGGCTATCAGATCATTTACCTTCCTCAGCAATGCTTCCATTGCTCTCAAAGATCCTCTTCAAATCGGCAAGCCTCTGCCTTGCCGCCCTGTTGTAGGGATCAAGTTCAAAGGCTTTCTTAAACTCCTCATAAGCTGCTCTGTACCTCCCCTCACGAAAGAACCTCTCCCCCACTCTGTAGTGCACATAGCTGGGAGAAAAATAAGCTTTGGTGAATAGAAGACTACCAAAAAGAAAGATAAGCACCACCACCATGAGGGATGCCACCTTAAATGCTCTCATCCCTATCCCTGCCCAAAGCCACCTTCACTATCTCACCGGGCTTTAATCCCCTTTTAACCGATCTACCGTTGATCTTAATCAGCTTTGAGTACTTGGCACCGAATATCTTTGATATGCGCCAGATGGTATCGCCTTTTTTAACACGATAGGAAAGCCATCCCTTCTCAGAATCAAAATCCACTATCCTTTTTACAAGCCGTTTGGTGGGAACGAGAAGAACATCTCCTGGCCTGATCATGTCATCGTATATGCGGTTTACGAGCATCAACAGCTTTACATCCACCCCGAACTTCCTTGAAATCTTCCAAAGACTGTCTCCCTTCCTAACCACGTAAGCGTACCAGTAGCCCCTCAACCTTCTTATACCCAGCTCCTTGGCCCTTTTGGCTGCGACACTCCACATATACGCCACATTGACCTTTTTCTTGTACCTTTTTGGCACATATATGTGGCTGCCCCAAGGAGGCACCATTCCTCTTCTCAAAAAGGCGTTGAACTGGGCAAGCTCACGGTAGTCCATACCTATCCATGCTGCAACGGCCTTAAGA
>WGAU01000152.1 GCA_015494645.1 Aquificota bacterium | reverse complement strand
GCTTTAACCACCATAGGATTTTTGGAACCCCAAGAGGACAGAAGAGCTTTTGCCTTGCCCATATCGGTGGTGAAACCTCCACAGCCCCTCTCTATAAGAATATTGCTGGCAATCTTGGAAGGATCAAAGACCACTTCTTTCTTATCGGTAAGAATCCTGTTAACCAGAGCCGGTTTAAAGTTAAAGTTCCTAACATCTACAATCAACCCATCGTACACCACCTTAAGCTGGGAAGGAGCCGCAACCTCCGGCTTCTCGGGTTGAGGCTTAACAGCCTCCTGGGGCTTTTCCTCTACAGGTTGCTCCATAACCTTTGGAACAAGCTTGGGCTTATATTCAGGTATAGGAGGAGGCAACAGGTTTTCTCTCTTCATAAGGGGCAGTATAACATCGTACATCCCACCCCTACCTCTGATATAAAGCCTCATACATACCTCTGCGTATCCCCTATCTCTGTAGTACTTTTCACCACATTTAACAGCTCCCCTTAAAAAACCTGTCACCGTCGTTCTAACCACATCGCTCTGCAACATACCATCTCTCACGGTGGTTTCGCCGTAAAGGTGCAGCCCTTGAACGATCTCCAGCAACTTTCTTTGAGCATCCACCTCTGCAGCCCGTATGGCTCTAAACCTGCTCTGTCCTTCCTCGGAAAGACCGATAACTTGAATGTACCCTTCTTCAAAGATTTTAAGAGGAGTGGTTATCTCTTGCCATCCCTGAGAGAAAGCTACTCCTGAAAAAAGTAACGCTATACCCAAAAACCAAACTTTTCTAATCATAGTCTTAACCTCCTTTAATAGTTATGTAAAACATTCCTAAGCTTCAAAACGGCCAACAAAAGCTCCGCTCCATCCACATAATCGTTAGGACGAAACTCTCCCGAAAGATCCGTTTCCATCAATCCCCTGCTAACCACATTCATAACTGCATTAAACCAAGGAACCGTTGGAAGCACATCGGGAAATGGAGAGTGATCCATACCAAAATACTTAGTAGCCAAGCTCTGATTCCCGGTTATCTTAATGAGTAAATCCTCCAATATCAAAGCCAACTCTTTTCTGGTCAAAGGCTCATCAGGCTTAAAGAGATAAGCCTTTGTCGTCGGATCGTACTGAGGTTCCAACCCTCTCACATGCCACTTCAGCACCGTCATTATTTCTTTTTTAAACATGTGGTCAATCACATCAGCAGGTATGAAATCTACTTTAGGCTCCTTAGAACGAATCCTTATTCTTCCAGCAAAAAATTTATCAAGATGGAGCTCATCCACCAGAAGGGCAGCAACATCTCCCCTACCTATACGATCTTTAACCGCTATCTTTTTGGCAACATTGGTGATAGTGTACTCAGCAGCAGCCCTTACGATCTTTTGAACCTTTTTATAAAGCTTGTCGGCCTTGTCATGCCATTTCCCCGGTTTCATAGAGAGAACCTTGGCAAGCATGTTTTCAGCAGATCTGAAAGCATAAGCCCTGTAATACGCAACTCCCATGAAATAGGGAGCAGCAGCTTTGGTCTGATAGTAAATCAAACCGGCTTCATCTACCTTATCCAAATCCATGGCATCACCGTAATACTCCTTAGCTTTATCAAGCCACCCAGAGGGATGAGCTTCGGTGTAAACCCTTATTGCAGTGACATAAACAGAAAACTTATCAGTATCTTTTTTAGCTTTCTTCTTAGCCTTCTTGAGGAATTCAAGAGCCCTTTCCACATCCACAGCAGCATGCTCCCGATCCTTCTGCATCCCTGCCCTTATGGCGTAGACTAAGGCCTTTCCTGCATATGCCCTAGCATAATCTCTATCAAGATAAATGGCCCTATCAAAACGCTTCTCCGCCTGATCTATCTTGCCCTCCTCAACAAGCTCCATACCTTGAAGATAGTGATGTTCCGGAGTATCTTCCAAAGAAACAGGCTTAGGCTTTGGCTTCGCACAAGCCACAACCAACCCCAATATAATAAACAAACCAATTAACCTTTTCATAATTATCACCTCCATACTTACTGCTGTTGCATCTGCTTAAGTATAATGTTCAAACCTTGCAAGAAGTGCTTACCGGCACATTCCCCTGCCACTTTTGAAGATGTTGCCTTCACCAAATATCCAATTTTCAGCTTATCCACCAAATTGGGATCTTCCACCAGGACCATGCTCTCATTGGGCAAAAGTCCATTCTTAGCAACAATACCCTCACCCAATTCCACATACCTATTGGACACCTTGCCTGTAACAGGATCTACAAACTTCTCCAACTTAACTATCTTCACTTTGTCCCCAGGTGCTATTCCATCTGAAGACCCCAAATTCACGAACAACACCTTGGACATCTTTCCATCCTTAACGTATGTTCTTATCTCCCTTACGTAACCGTAAAGCGGAATAGCCTCCCTCAACCTTATCAACAATGGACATTTAACAGCATCCTCCAAAGCCTTTTGAAAGACAGCACATGGATTCACCACTCCTTCCTGATAATGGCTGCCTTTAACCGTAAAGGACTGGGCAACAGACCCTCTATTCATATCAATAATCCTCACGTACATGCTAACTTCCGTAACAACCCCTGACTTACCAACCGTAGCGTCAGCAGAAGAAACAGTTCCAACAATAGCGTAATCTATGTTCTTACCCATGGCAAAATACTTCTTTTCCAGCTCTCCCCAATCAGCTCCATGGGTTTCTTGAAAGCCTATCTCTTTAGCCAAAGCCTTGGCCTTAGCCCTCTCAACCACGCTGTAGCTTCCCGCAGAAGCCACTATATTTTGGACAATATCGGTAGCCATAACCCCCAAACGACACTGAGACAGCCCTGTGGTATCGGAAAACGGAAGAACAACTATTCTTGGTTTTCTCTTTTTAATTATATACGAGGGAGGTTTTATTTTGGCCACTTTATAGTCTTCCTGCCTTTTCGTAAGCTGTGCCATTTTAACTTCAGGAGCCACCTCACACCCTACTACCAACAAAAGAAGCAAAAATAGGACCAGTGCTCTTCTCATGGCCTACCCCCTACTCTCCTGAATAAACTATCCTGGAACCTTTAAGCTCCACTTGAGTAAGGGGAATGCCTGCCTTCCTAATAGCCCTCCAGAAAGCAAGATTGGCTGAAGTCGGATCGTTCTCAGAAAACACCTCCACTTCCATGTAAGAGCCATACTGCCTTGCTATCCTGAAATCCCATCCCAACTGGTTGGCAAAAAGTTCCTGTAACTGTAACTGCACATCCTGAGGCACATCCCTGAAGATAAACACCACAAACTTCTCGTGGCTTGTGCTAAGTCTGCTAACAATCTTTTTGACCAAGTTATCCACTGCCTTCGGAGCTACCTTCTCCACCGCCCTGGCAGCACCTTCTTCTAAACCGTAGCTTCCTCCACGGGCTATGGTTTTGCCCCTTCTAACTACATTAGCAAAAAGCTCTCCCGTGGTAACATCAAAGGCTTTCAGGGAAACCGTGGCGTATATGATGTAGAAACCATCAGGAGTAGGCCTCTTACCTGCCTGAACATCTACCAAAACCACCACATCACCATCTTCCTGTCTTGCGATTTGAATAGCTGTTTCCTCGTCAATAGCCAGCTCAGTAGCTCTTGTCTTTATCCTCGCCAATTGCTCGGGCAGGAACACTCTGAAACCGTATCCAGCAAGCTTGTCCTCTATCCTATCAATAACCTCCTTAACCGGCATGGTCTCATAAGGCAGAGAATTATGGGTCCTCTTGGCATAAAGGACCACAACCCTTTTGCTATCCAACCTGCCCTTTACAAAGGCTTTTTGTCTCCTCGGATCCCTCTTGAATTGCTCAAAAAAGTCTTCCTTTAATTTGTAATCATTAACAGAAACTCTAAGCTTTACCTTATATACATTTTCAATAGGATCTCTACCTTCAGCAACCACCGTGTAATTGTTAATGTATCCAGCGCTGGCGGTGATTATCCTATCGTAATCCAACCTGCCCATATTCACCCTGGTATTTGACTGGACAAACGTACCCAACGCCTGCTCTATGGCTGCCCTTAAAGCGTTATTTATTGCTGCTTGCTTAGTAGGGCCGCTGCCCACCACCTCAACAGTTATCGCCCACGAAGCAACCGCAAACAGCAAAATCGCACAAGCAATAAAACCTCTTCTTAACAATCTACTCATTGTTACCCTCCCTCCCATCTGTTTTTTTCTTCAAAGATTCCAACAGCGATCTCATAGAAAGAAGCGTAGGATTGTTCGGCTGCAACTTCAAAGCCCTATCAAGCAGATCCTCTGCCTCTTTGTACTTTCCTTTGAACATATAGTACCTTATCGCCAACTGATAGATATTCACCTCGTAAGGAAATCTTTCCAAAGCTTCGTCAATGATCTTTCTTAACTTAGAATCTTCCTCCACGAGGGTGTAAACATAGACAAGCCAGTAATAAACTTCTTTTGTTCTGAGAAGTTTATAGGCCCTTTCAAGCTCTTTCAACGCCTTACCATAGTTACCCTTCTTGATAAAAGATACACCATTCTCCAAATGTTCCTGCGCTTTCTTCT
>WGAU01000151.1 GCA_015494645.1 Aquificota bacterium | reverse complement strand
GTTTATTAGAGAATGTTAAATCTCCTCATAGAACAGCGCGATTTAGATGTTGTATGGTGCTTGTGGTGCCTCCTGAGTTTGAAAAGTACTCTACCGAGGGAGTGTGTGAGGGCACCATTGCCGAAAAGCCTAAGGGGAAACATGGCTTTGGCTACGATCCTATATTTTACCTTCCCCAATTTCAAAAAACCATGGCAGAACTTACCAAAGAAGAAAAGAATAAGATCAGCCATAGGGGCAAAGCCCTGATGAAAATGAAGGAGATCATAAGGAGCGTTCTCCTTAATGGATAGCATATTCACCATACCCAACCAGCTCACTCTGCTCAGGATGGTTCTTGTTCCCGTCTTCGTTACCCTCTTGATTTATCAGTTGTGGGTGCCTGCTCTTGTTGTATTTGCCTTGGCTTCTGTAACCGATGCTTTAGATGGTTATTTGGCCAGAAGACTCAACCAGAAGAGCGCTTTAGGCGCAGTGATAGATCCTCTTGCGGACAAAGTAATGATGGTTTCTTCCTATGTAGTTCTTTCCGATTTGGGACTTATACCGCCGTGGCTCACGGTGATGGTGGTGAGCAGAGATGTGCTTCTTGTAGGAGGAGTGGTTTTTCTCAAGCTTTTCTCGTCAGCAGACATCCGCATAGAGCCTATAGTGGCGGGAAAGCTCACAACTTTTTTTCAGATCCTTACTGTGTTCTTCACCCTTGCCTCAAAGATTGCAGGCTCAAAGACCAAAGGCTTTATGTGGATGCTTTATGCCTGCACCGCTTTTATGACCTGCCTTTCAGGGTATCTTTATCTGAAAAGGGGATGGGAGCACCTAAACGGTGCCGGTAAAAATAATCAGGGTTGATCCAGATAGCATTGCTTCCGAATTGGGGTTGAAGGCAGGGGACGAAATACTTGAGATAAACGGCCAGCCTGTACAGGATTACCTTGATTATCTTTTTTTGAGCACCGAGGACCGGATAAATGTGCTTGTAAGAAGAAGGGGAGAGGTAGTACTCTACGATATAGAAGCTTTCGGGGAGCCTCTTGGTGTTGAGGTAGAACCAATAAAGCCACGAGCGTGTAGATGCCGCTGTATATTCTGTTTCATGGATCAGATGCCCAAGGGGTTGAGGAAGAGCCTTTACTTCAAGGACGACGATTACAGACTGTCCTTTCTTACTGGAAACTACATCTCCCTTGTTGGCCTTGGAGAAGAGGATTGGAAGCGCATTGAGAAGCTCAGACTTTCTCCTCTTTACGTTTCCGTTCACACTCTGAATCCAGAGCTTCGTGCCTTTATGATGGGTCATTCTGAGGCTGCCCATATCCGGGATCATCTTAACAGACTTTTTGACGCCGGAGTGAAAGTGCACACCCAGATCGTGGTGTGTCCTGGGATAAATGATGGCAAGGAACTGGAAGAGACCCTTAAAGGACTTGCCGGGATGTATCCCAATGTACTTTCGGTGGCTGTAGTACCCGTTGGCCTTACCAAATACAGGGAGGACCTGTATCCCGTAAAGCCCGTAGGTGTTGAAGAGGCACGACAAATATTGGAAATTGTGCTGAGGCTGGGGAATAACTTCAAGAGGGAATTGGGCACGAGATTTGCCTTTCCTGCGGATGAGCTTTTTATTAAAACTAAGGCTTCTTTTCCTACTGTGGATTTTTACGAAGGCTTTCCCCAGCTTGAAGATGGTGTGGGAATGGTGCCTCTTTTCCTATCAATGGCAAAAAAACTCAAGAAAAATCTTGAGGATATCTGCTTCGTAACGGGTAGGGCTTTTGAGCCTTTTTTAAGGAAAGCACTTGCCCGTGCCGAGGTGGAAGCCTTTGTGTTAGGAGTTGACAACGGGTTCTTGGGGGAGACAGTTACGGTGGCGGGACTCCTTTCTGGTAGGGATGTGGTGGAAGCTCTTAAATCGGTGTCAAATAAGATGGCTTTGCTTCCCGATGTGATGTTCAACGACGATGGTTTGACGCTGGATGATTTTACCTTGGAAGATATTGCGAAGTTTTCTGGGATTGAGGTTAAAGTATTGCCATCAAACGCAAAGGACTTCTGGGACGCTTTATCCCAGCTTTAGCTATCCCTTAAAAATTTGGCTTTTAGTTCTTCTATAAGTGCTTTTAGATTGGGCGTTAGTTCCACCGGGTAGTCGTGGTGTGCTTCAATTTCCTTTAGACTTTCAGGTAAACTTGATAGCCTCTGAGAAAAGTACTCCCTTATCTGATTGAGGCTGGGGAGGTCGGTGCATATCTCTCC
>WGAU01000150.1 GCA_015494645.1 Aquificota bacterium | reverse complement strand
ATATCACATCCCTTTCAAGCTGGGTTAGCCTCTGGGTGAGAACCTGCATGGTAGCCCTTGCGGCAATTCTGCCCATCCCCTCCACGGCAAAGGGCAACATAAGCCTATCCCCTACTTTTACATCTCCATCAATCTTCACCGCTTCGCTGTAGGGAATCTGCTTTCTCGGATTGTACTCAACGCCGTCTTCAACCACCTCTTTTATCTGGTAAGCTTTGAATTCCCCTGTCTCCACATCCAGCTTCACATCCACATCTATATCCTCAAGAAGCCTCCTGTTAATTGCACTCCTGATGGAATCCTCCAAAAGCTCTATTATCTTTTCCTTGGGAATACCTTTCTCTTGTTCAAGCAGCTCAATGGTGTAAAGAAGCTCTTTGCCTTTCATCTGAACCTCCCCTATTTGAAAACCAGCTTTGCCTTTGCCACTACATCGTAAGGAATCCACTCGTCCCTATCCTCAAGGGACAGAACAAACCCGTCCTCATCGGCATCCTTTATCAATCCTTGATACTCAGTCTTTCCCTCAATAGGCTCCTTCAGCACAACCTTCACCGTCTCCCCTATGCTTTTTAGATAGTGCCTTGGCTTCTTCAGCTCCCTGGTAAGCCCCGGAGAAGAAACCTCCAGATAGTAGCTAACGTGTATGAAGTCTTCCACATCCAGCAGATCCCCTATCTCCTCGCTGACCCTCTGACAGTCCCTGATGGTAACACCTCCAGGCTTATCAATGTAGATCCTCAGATAGTTATGCCTGCCCGAGGAAAGCCACTCCACATCGTAAAGGGACAATCCCAACATTCTCAATATAGGCTCAAGCAGCTTTTCAACCTTCTTTTCTATTTCATGCCTGTCCATTGCAGTATTCCACCCCTTGAAATGAAAGAGCTTGCAAAAATGTTAACCTAAATATACACCTTACACAGAGCTGTTCAAGTCCACTTAAACGGAGGATCCCATGAAGAGCGCTGTGGTTTCCCTTGTGGAAAAGGCTTTGAAGGCTGCGCAAGCAGAAGGAAGTCTCCCAGAGGTTAAAGTGCAAATAAACATTGAGTACCCCGACAAAAAGTACGGCGATTACGCCACCAATGTAGCTTTTCTGCTGGCAAAGCAAGCCCGAAAAAACCCAAGGGAAGTGGCAGAGATAATAGCTCACCACATTAAAGATCCCTTCGTAGCATCCGTGGACGTGGCAGAACCAGGCTTTATAAACCTTAGGATGAAGGAGAGCTGGTGGAATAGCATCATTGAACAAATCCTCAGAGATAAAGAGCACTTTGGCGACTGTAATCTTGGCAATGGCAAAAAGGTTCAGGTGGAGTTTGTTTCAGCCAACCCAACCGGTCCCTTACATATAGGACACGGTAGAGGAGCCGCTGTGGGGGATAGTTTGTGCAGAATCCTCCAAAAAGCCGGATTCGCAGTTGAAAGGGAGTACTACATCAACGATGCAGGCAGACAAATAAGGATGTTGGGAGAGTCCATCTGGGCAAGATGCAAAGAACTGAAAGGCGAAGAAGTAAAGTTTCCTGAAGATGGTTACAGAGGCAACTATGTAATTGAACTGGCAAAAGAAGCCTTACAAAAGTTTCCAGACATACTTAATATGCCTAAAGAAAAAGCGGTGGAAAGGTTAGCCGAATGGGGCAAAGATAAATTGCTTGAAAAGATTATTAACGACCTAAAGAGCTTCAATGTTGAGTTTGACAGCTTCTTCTCTGAAAAGAGCCTGCACCAAGAAGGCAAGATAGAAGAAGCGTTAAAAGTCTTGAAAGAAAAAGGATACATTTACGAAAAAGACGGTGCCCTATGGTTCAAAAGCACAGAGCTTGGAGACGAAAAGGACAGGGTTGTGGTAAGGACAAATGGAGAACCCACCTACTTCGCCGCAGACATAGCCTACCATCGGGACAAAATGAAACGTGGATATTACCTTTGCATAAATGTGTGGGGAGCAGACCACCACGGCTATATACCAAGGGTCAAGGCTGCCATAAAAGCCATGGGATACGATCCAGAAAAATTGAAAGTTTTGCTCATCCAGATGGTCTCCCTACTCAGGGATGGAAAGCCTGTGTCCATGTCAAAAAGGGAAGGAGAAATAATACCCCTAAGATGGCTTATAGATGAAGTGGGCAAAGATGCGGCAAGGTTCATTTTCCTAACCAGAAAGTGTGATTCTCACTTAGACTTTGACATAGAAGTGGCAAAAAGACAAACGGAAGAAAATCCAGTTTTTTACGTTCAGTACGCCCATGCAAGAATATGCAGCATCAAAAGAATCGCAGAAGAAAGGAATATAAGCCTCAACCCACACCAATCGGATCTCTCTCTGCTTAAAGAGGAAGAAGAAAAGGAAATCATAAGAAAGCTATCTCAGTTTCCAGACATTGTTGAGGCAAGCGCAAGAAACCTTGAGCCACACAGGATCACATACTATCTAACCGATTTAGCCTCCCTGTTCCACAGCTACTACAACCGTTTCAGGGTCCTCGTGGAAGATAAAGCACTTAGAAACGCCCGCTTTGCCCTTTGCGAAGCCACCAGAATAGTGATAAAAGAAGGGCTTAGGCTACTCGGGGTCAGTGCTCCGGAGGAAATGTAATGGCTAAACAAGAAGGCTATACCTTTACCTTGAAAAAGAAAGAGTTGATAGCCGTAATAGCCGGCATACTGGTGACCTACATCATGGTCTTCCTTTTGGGATATACCTTAGGCAAAGAATCTTCTCCCAATCAGCTTTTGGTTTCTCAAGGCTATGTGGAACCAGAACCTCCTCCCATAACACCACCCATATCCTCCCCAGCCAAGCCGGAGGAGCCCATACTACCGGCACCACCTCCCGAACCGGAAGCTCCTCCCATAGCACCACCCCAGCCCCAAGCTAAACCAACACACAAGCCCGAGATTGAAATTCCCATCAGGCCTATAAAGAAGCCTCCTTCCGTAAAGCCTGCTCCCATAAGATTTTTTGTTCAAGCAGGAGCCTTCTCAAAGAGAAGCTCTGCAGAAAAGCTTAAAGACCGCCTTGTTAGCAAAGGCTACAAGGTGGAAATTATGAAGGTGGGTGGACTATACAAAGTCCTTATTGGTCCCTTCGCATCTATGGAAGAAGCCCAGAAGAGCAAAAGACAGCTCATAAAGGATGAGCGTATTTACGGCTATATTGTTAAGCTTTAACCTCGCCCTGCAGGTGTGCATGCCTGTTGGAGCCTCCTATCATCAGGCGCAGGAGCTCAATGGTATAGAACTCGCCTTCAAAGAGGCAGGCATACCCCTCAAGCGTTACTTGGGCTGTAAAAAAGTGGAGATAAAGCTCCCCTCCGGGGAAACCATTTCTCCAAATGATCTCCTTCCAACATGGAAGGAAGAAGCCAACGAACTTGCCAATTTGATAAGCAAACAACATGTTGCCATCATCTATAGAAGAGACTTTAAAGGACTTGCGAAGATGGTTGAAGAAACAATCAGAAACAAGGGAATATCTGTAGTTCTGACCTATAGCTACCCAAAAGAAAAAAAGAACTTTCTGGATCTCTTAGAAAGACTGATAGACCTTAAAGACAACAAAAAGATTCATATAAACAGCGTAGTCTTTTTAGGCACTTACAAAGAGGCCGTTCTCATAATGCCCTTTTTCCGCATATTCAGGCCCTTTCCCAAAGTTGCCGCAACATGGCGCATATACCATCCTCTGCTATTCGCCTACAGGAGCTTCTTGGAAACCACCACTTACTACGAATGGTTCCCATCGTGGCTTCCAATAATAACCATAAGGGGATTTATAATAAACTACATCAAAACTTATAAACATCCCCCCACAAGATTTGCCGCTCTGGGTTACGATGCCGCCCAAATGGCCATTTACGCGGTGAGAAACGATGTCAAGATAGAAAAAGCAAAAGTTAACAGGATCACTGCAAACTACTTAAAAGTTAACATCAAAAATCTTCCTAAACTTGTCCCTCCTGTAGCCGATGCTTATAATTGATGAGTGAAAAAGGTTCAGGGGGAGGTCATGTTCAAAAGCGTAAGGGCTAAGATAGCCGCCTTAGTTACCTTTGGTGTTTTTATTATGGTTATAGCTGCATCTGTGGTGATACATTTAAGTATGGAAACCTTTACCAAAGAAAAAGCTGCTCACAATTTAGAACACATGATATTTAGACCCATAGAGGCTACCGTGGAGGATCACATAGAAGAAGCTTCCTTAGGTCTCACCATGCTATTAAACGACAAGAGAATTGTGGAAGCCTTCGCCAAAAGGGATAGAGAATATTTAAGAAAAGAGTTGGTACCCCTGTTTCAAAAAGTTCTAAAACCTAAGTTTGGCATAAAACAGTTCCAGTTTCACCTTCCGCCTGCCGTAAGCTTCTTCAGAGTCCACAAACCCAACAAGTTTGGAGACGATCTATCTTCCTTCCGAAAAACCGTTGTTGCCGCAAATACTGAGAAAAAAGTAATAACAGGAATAGAAGTAGGAAGGGCAGGATTGGGTATAAGAGTTGTATATCCAGTGTTTTACAAAGGCACACATATAGGAAGTGTTGAGTTCGGAGTAAGCTACAAAGCAGCAGTTAAAAGCGTAACTTCCGTACACAAAGATAAAGACGCATACTTTGCCATAGGCATAAAGAGAAACGTCTTGGAAGGCATAGCCTTCAAAGGCGAAAGAGGGGAAAGAGTTGGAGATTATATAATTGTTTACAAGGACAAAGGTTTCATCTACGATATATCAAAACTTGCCAACCAAAAGATGACTATAACAGAACACCATGGACACAAAGTAGCCCTTGCGAGGTACCCCATAAAAGATTTTAGTGGAAAGGTTATAGGTAGCCTCTTTTTATCCATGGACATAACAGACTATATGAAGGCGGGAAGAACACTCACCTACAAAGTTAGCTTTACCATACTGGCCGTAGGCATACTTATAACCCTGCTTATAATGGTAGGCTTGGCAAAACTACTGCAGCCTCTCAACCATCTTGCAGCAATGCTAAGAGTTATTTCGGAAGGACAGGGGGATCTAACCAGGAAAATAGATATAAGACAGGAGGATGAAATAGGAAAAGTTGCCTTTTACTTCAACAAGTTCACCGATACCTTAAGAAACATGATAAATACCATAAAAGAACAGGTAGACATAAATGTCTCAGCATCATCTCAGCTAAGTTCAGTGGCAAGCGAAATATCTGCAACTACCAAAAGCTATGAAACCATAATAGAAAAGGTTAAACATTCTACAGAAGATGTACTGCATGGAAACGAAGAAGTAGTATCAAACATCAGAGAACTCATAGAAAGAAGTGAAGAAATACTGGGAGAATCAGAAAACACCAAAGAAAACCTGCTCAACACCATACAGAACATAGATTCCATCAACGATCGCACATCTCAACTTTACAGCATCGTAGAAAGACTTCAGAAAATGTCAGAAAATATAGGAAATATCCTGACCGTAATAACCGACATAGCAGACAAAACCAATCTTTTGGCTTTGAATGCAGCCATTGAAGCAGCCCGTGCCGGGGAACACGGAAGGGGCTTTGCCGTTGTGGCAGATGAGGTGAGAAAGCTTGCTGAAAATACCCGTAAGGCCACAGATCAGATCTTTGAAATGATATCCACCATACAGGAAGAAACCAAAAATGCCTTTGAGGAAATGAAAAACACAAAACAGGTGGTGGATAAAAGCGTAGAAACGGCTAAAGAGACCAGCAAGGTATTTGAAAAACTACTTGAGCTTATCACCCAGATTCGAGATATGAACCAGCATGTATCTCAAATCGTAGAAAAAGAAAGTCATATAGTAGACGAGATGAGAACGGAAGTTACCTCTATGGAAGAAGGATTTCACGAAATAAGACAAGCCATAGAACAGATTGACCAAACAGCTCTACAACTTCAGCAAACCGCTGAACAGATAAAAGACCTCATCGGCCGATTCAAAACCTAAAGATCAAGACTTTAAACATAACAGGCAAGCTTGTCTGAGATAAACTCAAGGAGCTTGTCCAGCCCTTCCTTTTTCTTAGCTGAGACGAGGAGCTTCCCTTCCCCTTCTAAAAGCTCTCTCTCTTCTAAGGTCAACAGATCTGCCTTGTTATAAACCTCTATTTTAGGTTTATCATCCAACTTTAGCTCGGCAAGTATCCCGTTAACTGCCTCTATCTCCTCTTCCATATACGGGCTCGTTACATCTACAACATGAAGAAGAAGCCATGCATCCTCAAGTTCCTCCAATGTGGCTCTAAAGGCCACCTTCAGGTCCTCTGGCATGTCCCTTATAAAGCCAACCGTATCCGTAAGTACACATCTTCCCACCTTAGGCACCCACAACACTCTGTTTGTTGGATCCAGAGTGGCAAACAATCTGTCTTCGGCATAGGCATCGGCTCCTGTCAGGGCATTGAGCAATGTTGTTTTTCCTGCGTTTGTATAGCCCACTATGGAAACCACCGGTATTTCGGAACGCTTCCTCCTTTTTCTTCTCTCTCTTCTTTGCCTTCTCAAATCCTCAAGCTGCCTCTCCAAATGAGCTATGCGCCTTTTAATCCTTCTTCTATCAATCTCCAGTTTTGTCTCTCCGGGGCCCCTTCCCCCGATTCCTCCAGCCAAACGGGACATGGCTTCCCCTCTGCCTATTATCCTCGGATACATATACTTGAGCTGAGCCAGTTCCACTTGTATCTGACCCTCACGGGATATGGCTCTCTTGGCAAATATATCCAAAATAAGCTGATTCCTGTCTATAACCTTTAGATCCGTGAGCTCACTGATGGAATTGACCTGAACAGGGGTAAGTCCCTGATCAAATATGAGCATGGTAGCTCCAAGATAAAGAGCCTTGATAATAATCTCCTGCAACTTGCCTTTACCCATAAGGTACTTGGGATTGTATCGGGATACTCTTTGAACAACCGTGTCCAATACCTTCACGCCAGCAGATTCTGCCAGCCTGCGCAGTTCATCCATGGAGTACTGCACATCGCTTTTCTTACCCGTAGTAACTACTGATATAAGTATGGCCCTCTCCTGGTAACCATCGGTCTCCTTGAGAGCCATACGGCTTTCCATCTGATCCTCAATTCCTAATACAAAGCTTTCAAAGCTCAAATCAACCTTTGAGGAATGATCCCATGAAATGGTCTCCCAGCGCTTTCCATCAGGATTGGGCGGAAGCAAATACGCCATTTCCACCCTACCGGGAAGACCATCCTCCTGAACCTGCAGCACCACCATGGCATCCAATCGGAGCATAGCAAGATCCGTTAAGTCCTCCTCGTCCAAGCCCTTCTTCCCAAAGTGAGTATGGATACACCTCAACCCTTTAAGCCTTCCGGGATAGTACCTGAAGGTGGAAAGATCGGGAATGACAATCCTGTTCCTGTCACCCACTATGACATGGGAAATGTTACCTGCACGATCCACAAGCACTCCCACCTGTCTGCCTATGCTATGGGATACAGAAACAAGCGCCCTTGCAAAATCATGGGTGACTACAAGATCCTTGATCCTACGTCTATAAAGTCTCTCAAGAGCCTTCACCTCGCTTTTCTGGAGCCCTTTAAGATCACCAAAAACCTTAGCAATCTTTGCACCTCCCAGCGGTTTGTTCTATATAAATGCTACACTTTTGGAAGGTAAATATGAAGAGGATAATTTTTTATATATCAGATGTGGGCTGGGGGCATGCCACAAGGTGCATAGCCCTCATAGAAGAATTACTAAAGGAAAATCCAAAAATTCACATAATCATAAGAAACAGAACTGCTGTAAAAATCCTTGAGGAAAGTTTTAAGGGACAGGAAAGGGTAGAAATCGCTCCCACCCAAGAAGAAAGCGACATAGGCTGGGGCAAAAGCTATCCCATAGACAAGAAAAAGCTTAGAAGCGAAGTAGAAGCATGGATCAGGAGATGGGACAGCTTCATTGAAAGAGAAGTCAAATTCCTAAAGGGAAAAGGAGCCGACCTTATAATTTCAGATACGGTTCCTCAAGCATTTGAAATGGCCAATAAGTTATCCATCCCTTCGGTATTTGTATCAAACTTCAACTGGTGGGACGAGTATGCATATTTATTCCAGGAAGAAAAGGGATTGGAAAGAATAAAAGAAGCATACTCGCAAGCAAGCTGGGCCTTTGTTTTGCCCCTTGAAAGCAACAACAAGGCCCTTGGGCTATTTGAAAGGACCCCTCTACTTGCCAGAAGGGAAGATCAAGATACTGTAAGGAACATCAGAAGAACGCTTATAAAAGAGCACCGAGCTGAACTTATCGGTGTGGTCTCTACAGGCGGACTTTACGAAGCAGACGACCATCTTAAAGAAGCCATCAGAGAAATCTCCCAACAAGTAAGTATCCTATGGATCACTCAAGAAAGAAATCAGCAATTAGGACAAGGTATAAAGACCGTGAGAGCTCCCTCAAAAATCTTCAGGCACTTTTTAGCTGCATCAGACTTTGGAATCGTGAAATACGGCTACAGCACCGCTTCAGAAGCCATTGTTTCTAAGCTTCCCTGCCTGATGCTTTACAGACCAGATGTGTTAGAAGACTGCTGTGCTACAGAGGAACTGGTAAAGGCTGGTTGCTGTTTGAGAACACCTCTGGGAGAGCCATTTACTATACCCTTGGATAAGCTCTTTAAACTCTCCTTTGACGGCCTGTCCAAGCGCATGGAAAACCGAGGAGCCCAACACATAGTTCGCAGGCTAAAAGAAAGATTTCTATGACGTGGGTCTTCTTTTCCATAGCCACCGCTTTTTTCTGGGCCACAGCAGATCTTATTTCTAAGATAGCCATGAACAAAAGGGGATATTCAGAATACCTCACTCTATACGCAAGGTTTGTCCACTCTCTGCCTGTACTTCTGTTGTTCCTTTTAGCCACCTGGCCCCACAAGGTTTATCCTTTGTTCTGGCTTATGTGCCTCTTGGTGATTCCAGGAGACATAGTAGCCTCAACCTTTTACATAAAAGCTCTCAAAATGAGTCCTATATCGGTGGTAATACCGCTTATGAGCTTTGCTCCAGTCTTCATGCTCGTAACCTCTACCTTTATGCTCAAGGAACCTCCGAGCCCTACAGGATTAATGGGAGTCGTTCTGGTAACCTTAGGTGCTTATCTGCTCCACTTGGACAAGGCCTCTTCAGGCGCTTTAGAACCCTTGAAAGCTCTTGTTAAGGATAGAGGACCAAGAATGGTGCTGACCGCTGCCTTTATCTTCAGCATAAACACCGCCTTGGGCAAAAGGGCCACACAATTGTCAACCCCTATATTTTTCTCCTTCGCATATTGTTTGTTCATGGCGATAGGGTACATTCCTCTTGTAAAGGCTCAACTTAACAGCAAAAAAGCTATTACCGGTTTTGCCAAGGACCCTTTCTACTGGAGCATCGGTTTCTGTTTTGCAGCAGGAGTCATTTGCTTCCTTTATGCCATAAAATTGAGTAATATAGCTTATGTATCAGCCCTCGGTAAGGTAAGCATGATAATAGCCGTTATATACGGAAAACTCTTCTTCCACGAAGAAAAGTTGCGTCAAAAGTTTGTAGGCGTATTGTTTATGCTGATGGGGATCTTTTTATTGACTTTGTTCAATCATTTAATTTAAGCTTTTAAAGCGGAGGAATAAAATGCTAGCGGCGGTGCGCAACGTAGAGGTAGAAGGGCTGGGACTTTGGGAAGAAGTACTGCGAGAGGAAGGCTACCCCTACCGCTACTTTGACGCCTATAAGGATGAAGTGCCTGATAGCGATGACGGTTACACTCATCTTGTGATCCTTGGGGGTCCCCAAAGCGTAAACGATGCGGAGAAACACCGTTACATACGTAAAGAGATGAACTTGGTGGAAAAATTCATAAGCAAAAATAAACCAGTGCTTGGAGTCTGCTTGGGTGCACAAATTATAGCCAGAGTGCTCGGTTCAAAAGTGTATAAAGGAGCCAGAGAGATCGGATGGGCTAAGATTGAACTCACAAGACCGGCACTTGTGGATTACCTCTTTGCATTTTTCCCAAAATCTGTAAGGGTATTCCACTTTCACGAAGAAACCTTTGACCTTCCCTCAAAGAGCATAAGGCTTGCATCAAGCAAGCTCGTTCCCAATCAGGCTTTTAGATACAACAAAAATGTCTACGCCATCCAGTTTCACATAGAGGTTACCCCCACCATGATCAATCACTGGAAAGAATACTACAGGGATTATTTATCCCAGATAGGACAGTTAGAGTTGCCAAGCTTTGTCCCTGATGGTAGCTACTTCCCATTATCATGGGAACTCTTCAGAAGATTTATACAACTACCTCAGAAGGAGGCTTAGATGAAAAAGATAGAAGCCATCATCAAACCTTTCAAGCTTGATGAGGTGAAAGAAGCCCTCAGGGAAGTGGGTATCTCGGGCATGACCGTCACAGAAGTTAAGGGATTTGGAAGGCAAAAGGGACACACCGAACTCTACAGAGGGGCAGAATACGTAGTAGATTTTCTGCCCAAGGTAAAAATAGAAGTGGTGGTGCCAGATTCTTTAGTTGAACAGGTTATTGAAGCTATCAGAAACGGAGCTTACACAGGCAAAATAGGAGACGGTAAGATATTTGTTATTGACGTGGAAAATGCCATCAGGATAAGAACAGGAGAAACCGGAGAGGAAGCTCTTTAAGAGAGTTTCCTCTCTTCCATTCTGCTTACAGCCCTCTTGAATAGATAGGCTGCCACAGCCACAATACAAGCAGCCACAATAAGGTAAGCTTCATACCGTTTAAAGTCTCCTAAAAGTTTCATAGCTAAGGAACCCAAAAGATAACCCAGATACCCCACGGTAGGAGCCCACACAAGGGCACTTAAAAAGTTCAATAAAGAAAATTCTTTGAAGGGTACCTTCATGACCCCTAAAGCAAAGGAAAGCGCCATCCTCATTCCAACAAGATAACGGGAGAAAAGGATTATGTATGCCCCGTATCTCCTTACTATTCTCCTCGCCTTTCGGTAGCGAACATTCCTTTCTAATTTTTTCAAGAGCTTGGCCTTGTTACTGAACTTTCCAGCCAAGAAAAAGATTTGATCTCCTAAAAAACCTCCCAAGGCACCGATGGCCAAAACAGAACGAATATCTAAAAGGTTCTGGGATGCCAAAAAGCCGCTCACCACCATAGTGACTTCACCTTCTATAAGGGTACCCAGAAATACCGCTATGTAGCCCCAATGGGATATTATAGAACAGTACTTATCCATCCGCTAACAGGCAAAATGGAGCGCATAACCAACCAATACAGGAATACTTATATTATCGTCAACATAAGGCACTGTCTCAACCAAAGCTCCCAAAACACCTGCACCCAAAGCCATCTGCCAAGGAACAAAAAAAGAACCGAAGAGAAAAGTGAAAAAAACAAAGGCCAAAGACCCCTCAAGGCTCAGTCCCTTATTCCAAGGCACAGGCGTTTTCCCATACATTTTGCCCACAAGGGTTGAAAAAGCATCACCGTATGCAAGAGCACATATAGATGCTTTAGCCACAACAGGACAGTAAAGAAGCAAGGATAGACCAACCCCAAACCCATAGTATATGGCTCCCATTCCCGGAAAATCCATGTTTTCTTCCCGTTCCAAAGCACCCAATAAAGGTTCAGCAATTCTTAATCTTTCTACCCAAACATGGTAAACGGCAAGCAAGAAACCCAAAACAGACAAAGCTAAGATAACAAATGACATACAGCGAAAGCCAACAACCTCTGAAAGAATGAGAATCAAAGTTCCGTTACACACATGAAAGAGCTGACGTCTAAACTCCAACCCTTTAAGGCTACCACGCAAGCCAGCCACCGTCTACCACTAAGCAGTGCCCTGTTATGTAAGAAGCCATAGGAGAAGCCAGAAACAAAGCTGCCTTGGCCACCTCATCGGGAGAACCAAACCTACCCATGGGAATTCTGGCAAGAATCTGTCTTTTTATCTCCTCAACAGATTGAACCCCCGCAGTCATATCGGTGGTGATAAAACCCGGACATATGGCGTTCACCCTAACGCCATGAGGAGCCCACTCCACAGCAAGGGACTTGGTGAAAACGCTCATGGCACCTTTAGTCGCCGTATAAACAGCAATCCTCGCCATACCCACTATTCCCACTATGGAAGAAATGTTTATCACAGAAGGATGATCTCCTTTCTTAAGTAGCGGGAAAAAGCCTTTGCAGCAGTAAAGCATCCCTTTAACATTCACATTTAACATCTGTTCCCAATCGGTCTCCTCTGTCTTCACAAAAGACTTAAAATGCGGACTCACACCGGCATTGTTAACAAGCACATCAAGCTTCCCCCACCTTTCTTCAACAAACTTCACCAAGCCATCAACATGCTCTTTATTGGACACATCTCCCTCGCAAATGTACGCCTTCCCTCCTCTTCCCTGAATAACATCCTTAACCTGTTCAAGCAAAGCCACATTCCTACTGAACAGAACAACCTCAGCTCTTGATTCAGCAAAGGCTTCTGCTATAGCTCTTCCAATCCCTCTGCTTGCACCAGTCACCACCGCCACCTTTCCAGAAAAATCAAGCATTGATCCCCCTCCTAAAGCCTCAACTTCTCCCTTATGGCCATTTCAAAGGCCTCATCCCTTTGTCTTATGTAGTCAACATGTTCTTTCTTAGAGTGTAGCACCTGAAGGTAGTGCAACAAAGCTATAAGCAACATACCTCCTAAGGTGTTTCCCACCGTTGCAGGCACAAAGAGCCTTTCAAACCAAGCAGAAAAAGTTACATGAGCGCCGTAAACAGCCCCTAACAGAACCTCCGAGGTTGAAACTACCACATGGGTAAAAGAGCCTATGGCCATGACAAATATACAGCTCCATACGGCTATAAGCTTGGCAACATCGCTCTTGGTTGCAAGCACAAGCCACGTCATAGTGGTTATCACTGCACCTGCAAAAATGGCGCTGACGAAGGTTTCCATAACGCCCCTTGATAACTTGAACTTCGCAAGCTCAACAAGGTGATAGGCAGGAAAGCTCCCCAACACTCCTTTACCGCCCAATTTCACTAGGAAAGCAAAAAGCGCCGCACCCAACAGATTGCCCGCCAGCGTCAGACCCCACAACTTTATGAGCTTGTAAAATTTCTCCTCCCCCTCAAACACTGGGATGACAGGGACGAAAAAGTTTTCGGTGAAAAGCTCACTCTGAGACAGCTTAAGCAACACAAATCCTATGGGGAAAAACAACGCTCCGACCAAAAAGGAAAGGTCCCTGTCTATATGAACCAAAGCACCAGATGCGGCAGCCATTGCCAACGCACCAAAGGTCACGTGTATTGAACCTATAATGCCAGACATAAACATCTCAAGCCACGGCCTCGCAAGTCTTTTGATACCTGCCTCAACGGCCCTCTGGAAAACTAAAAAGGCTCCTTCTTCCTCCTCCTTGGCAAAGCTTTTCAACTGGAAAAGAGCTTTCATGAATCTCTCGGCATGTTCCGCCTCGTCCTTCATTATCTCTTCAAGGACTTCCGCAACCTCGGGAATATCGGCAAAAAGGGAGTCTTCTTTGTAAGAGTTGAAAGCCTGATCCTCAAGAATGATGTTGAGGCGCAAAACATCCTCATCGGTTTTCATGCTATCCACAAGCTCCATCACCCTCTCTTCGTCAAGAGAAGTTTTCGCTTCTACAGAGCCACCTAATTTCTTGATCATCTTAGCCAGTATGGAAGCATGATAGGCCTCAGTGTGGGCCACTGAACGAAGCAGGAGTGCAATATCTGTGTCTTTAACCCTTTGGGATTGGTAATAGTATATCTTCACGGCAAGTCTCTCGGCGTAAAGGTTTTTCTCAAGTCTCTTCAAAAGTTCAGGAATATTAGGCAACTCAGGCACCCCACTTTAACTTTGTTCGCAAAACCTCAAAGAAGTTACGGGAGGGATTTCTGATTATTTTTATGGTCTTCTTGGCCTTCTTAACCTTCACAACATCCCTCACATTAAGGGCAAAGCCCACCTGACCGTCCAAGGTAACGAACACATCCTCATTTTCGGTAATTAGAGTAACCTCGATCTCACACGTGTCAGGTAGCACTATAGGTCTCTGGCTTAAGGTAAAGGGACAAATTGGAGTCAGAACCATGGCGGTAACAGAAGGATACAGAATGGGACCTCCAGCCGCCAAGGAGTATGCCGTAGAGCCAGTTGGTGTAGAGATTATCAAGCCATCCGCTCGGTAAACCGTAAGGAAGTTTCCATTAACCTTGGTCTCAAGTTCTATTATACGGGCCAAGGTTCCCTTATTTATAACCACATCGTTGAGCACCCTGTACTCCGCCATCAACTCCCCATGGCGGTATATGTAAGCCTCCAACATAAAACGCTCATCCAGCACATAATCTCCAGACAAGACCCTTTCCATCATGGAGTACATCTCATCCAAGGTTACTTCCGTAAGAAAGCCCAACCTCCCCAAGTTCACGCCCAGTATGGGAACATCGTTGCCGTAGGCCAATCGTGCCACAGACAGAAAGGTGCCGTCACCACCTACAACCACTATAACATCAGACACATAAGGGATTTCGGACTTTTTATAAGTTGACTCAAGCCCTGCTATAAGGGCAGTCTCTTCGTCCAGAAAGACCTCTACATCCCTCTCTTTGAGCCAGGAGGTCAAATTTTTCACCACCTCATCGGCGGGCTTTTTAGGCTTGGCAATCAAGCCTATT